>JAYTQD010000357.1:0-9990 GCA_043746935.1 Acidobacteriaceae bacterium
AAGCCGAGAAAGATTTTTGTGCATATCAACAATACGAATCCTATGCTGAACGAATCGGGCGCTGAGTACCGCGAAGTGCGCGAGGCGGGCTGGGAAATCGCGGAGGACGGATGGCAGTTCACGCTCTAAATGCAGATGCGGCGGCTCCGCTGCTGAGTTCCGACGAGCTACGCGCGCGGCTGCTTGTGATCGGCCCCGAACGCTACCATCACAAGCATCCTTTCCACCTGCGAATGCATGAGGGCCAGCTCACGCGCGGACAACTGCAAGCTTGGGCGCTGAACCGCTACTACTACCAGAGTCGCATTCCAATCAAAGACGCGATTATTCTTTCTCGGAGCGACGACAAAGAGTTCCGCAAGGCCTGGCGCAAGCGCATTGTGGACCATGACGGCGACGCCACGAGCGCAGGCGGCATTCAGCGCTGGATCAAGTTGGCGGAAGCTTCGGGGCTGGACGCGACGCAAGTGGAACGCGGCGAAGGAATCCTGCCCGCCACTCGGTACGCTGTGAACGAATATCTGAGCATTGTCCGCGACCGGACGTTTCTGGAGGCGGTGGCGTCTTCTTTGACTGAACTTTTTTCTAAAGACTTAATCAGCCTGCGCATGGACCGTATGCGGCAGCACTACCCGTGGCTGGCGGGAGGGCTTGACTATTTTGAGGCACGGCTCACGCAGGCACCCGAGGATGCTGCGTTTGCCATTCAGTATGTGCAGCAACATGCTGTAACCCGCGCCCAGCAGGAACTTGCGCTTCAGGCGCTGCGCGATAAGTGCGACATTCTGTGGGCACAGCTGGACGCGCTGTATTTTGCGTACGTACAGCCGGGATGGCCACCGCCGGGCGCATTTCAGATTGAGGGAACCTCGTAATGACTCGACCGCAAGATACGAGCCTTCCCCGCTTGGCTGTGGGCTGCAAGTGGGCGCCTCTGGAGAATCCCGAAGCTGAATTTGATCCGACGGTTGAGGCGACTGTTCTATTCCCGGAGGGAGCGATTCGCGTGCAAGGTACCGGCAGGGCGATCCTGGAACTGTGCGACGGCCAGAGGACTTTGTTGCAGATTCTCGAGGAACTACAGAAGCAATACATCCTGGTCAGCCCGGCGCGCATTCGGGATGAGGCCGAGCAGTATTTGGAGAAATTACAAGAGAAGAGGATCGTGGATTATTAACTCAGGTTTGTCATTCCGAGCGAAGCGAGGAATGACAAACCTTTGAGATGGATAGCATCATCAACGGAAGGCAGCCCTACTAATGCCCGGCCCCCTCGCCCTCATCGCCGAAGTTACGCATCGCTGCCCGCTGCATTGCGTGTACTGCTCGAATCCGTTGCAGATGACGGCGTCGAAGGCGGAACTGCCAACCGAAGATTGGGTCCGGGTATTCCAGCAAGCCTCTAAGCTTGGCGTGCTGCACTTGCACCTAACGGGGGGTGAGCCGCTAGCGCGGCCTGATCTGACGCAGTTGGTTGCGGCTGCGCATAAGGCCGGCCTCTACACCAACCTAATCACCTCCGGCCTGGGCATGACCGAAGTCCGCCTGCGAGAACTCGTCGCCAACGGCCTCGATCACATCCAACTCAGCTTCCAGGACGCCCGCGAAGACAGCGCCGACTGGATCGCCGGGACCAAGGCGCACGCGCGCAAGCTTGAACTCTCGCAGATCATCAAACAGCAGCGCATCGCGTTCACGGTGAATCTAGTCGTCCATAGGCAAAATCTCGACCACCTCGACGAGACCATCCGCTTCCTCGAGACCTTGCAGCCGGACCGCATGGAAATCGCGCATGTGCAGTACTACGGCTGGGCGCTACAGAATCGCGCCGCGCTCATGCCCACACGTGAGCAAGTCGACAAGGCCTTGCTGATTGTGGCGGAGGCGCAGAAGCGTACGTCCGGAAAGATTCGCATCGACTCCGTCGTGCCGGATTACTATGCGCGTTATCCGAAGGCCTGCATGGGCGGATGGGGACGGCAGCTCGTGCTCATCGATCCCGCTGGGCGCGCGCTCCCCTGCCATGCGGCGGGAGTGATTCCGGGGCTAAGTTTCGATAACGTGAAAGACAACTCGCTGGAATGGATCTGGAACGAATCCGTCGCATTCCAGAAATTCCGCGGCGAAGACTGGATGCCCGAACCCTGCCGCAGTTGCGACCGCCGTAAAGAAGACTTCGGCGGCTGCCGCTGCCAGGCGATGCTGCTACTGGGCAATGCCGCTGCCACCGATCCCGCGTGCCATCTTTCTCCGGATCATCACGTCATGGAAGAGGCCCTGCTCGCGACACAGATCCAGCCCTCGATAGCTCAACCCGCTGCGGCGCAGTCTTTTCGAGGGTTCGAGCAGGCGGCGCAGGGGTTGTGGACGTATCGCGTGAATCCCCGCGAGAAATAGCACCTTCGGGACATTTGCGAGTAGGCCCGGCAGCGATATCATGGGGATTATGAGCGATGTTGGCAAGCAGCCCATTGGGACGGGAAAATCGCAAGACGAAGCGTCGGAAAATCTTCCGACGGACTTGCACGAGCGCTTGGTCTCGGCTGGTCTTGTGCGGCCCGGACCGAAACCGCGCCCTATTTGTGAACTGGAGTTGGAACTCCCGTCGTGCGATTCTACCCTCGCGGTTCGGGCGATATTGGAGGATCGAGCACGGGACAGGCGGGAGGATCAGGGAGATGACTGACGACTTGTGCTTTCGCGGAGCGCACGGTTGCCGCAGGCGAAGCTTTCCCGTATTCTGAAGGCGATGGAAGTCCACTTCACACCCGAGCAGGAAGCACGGCTCCACCAGATGGCCAGCAAAGCCGGGACTAACCCCGAGCGGTTAGTGAAGGACGTTCTCGACCGCTATCTGGACGATGAAGCCCGTTTCCTTGCCGCCGTAGAAAAAGGAATTGCAGCAGCGGAACGTGGCGAGTTTGTTGAAGAAGCGGAGATGGACGCCCGCGTTGAGCGTATGTTCCAGCCCTGACGCGGATTCGCCGCATGCGTATTCGTTGGACTGTTCCCGCCGCGGATGACCTGGAAAACATCAAGAATTATCTCGTCGAACACTACCCGCACTTTGCCGAGCCAACCGTGCGGACGATTTACCAGCGCGTCCGTTCTCTCAAAACCTCGCCGAATCGCGGTAGGCCTGGACACCGAAGTGGCACACGAGAGCTACCGCTTTCACCCCTGCCCTACGTCGTGGTTTACTCCGTGAAAATGGACGCAGTAGAAATCCTGCACGTTCATCACGGTGCCCAGGATTGGCGGGATCCTGGCGGGATTGGCGCAGATTTTTGATCGTACAGACACAACGGGGACAGTAGTGGAAATGACAATGTTCACGCAATTGAGAGGATGAAATGTACTCTGGGGTCCAAATCTGTAAGACGCTCATGCCGAATATGAAATGCATCCGGTTGAGGAAGTACAACCACGGTCAAGGAGATCCGTTCAATGAGCTATTTCATGAAAACATTCCGGGGCATCGAATTAGTGCTGATGCTTCGATAGAAATGATGAAAGCGTTGGTTTTAAGGTACGAGGAAGTTGATGCTTCCTACATATTGCATTGTTACGTCAATAATCGCGGGCGCGACCCCGCGTTTCACGATCCGTTTCGAATTAACATCGAGTATCCGGAGCCAGGAGTGCTTCGGAAGTATTGCGGCATCAATGTTCAAGCGTGGCTAGATACGGTCATTGCTCCTGAACAGTTCAGGAAACCTTGAAAGGATTCTTAGCCGTTTCGCAAGCAATCCGCAAACTATTGCAACTAGATAGCCCTTCGTCATCTGTCGTGTGAATATCGTATCCGAGAACCCGCAAGCTGGCTGCAATTCGCAGCGGAAGGTTTTCGTCGAGCTTGAGCTTCATCGGATGTCAGGAACGGCTGCGACCGGGAGATCTTCTTCCGCCGACGCCGCGGCGAATGCAATCGCGGCCTGAACATCTTCCGGCTTCAAGCTGGGGAAGGCCGCCAACACGTCGGCCACCAGATCGCCCTCCGCAAGACTAGCAAGTACGGTTCGAAGAGTCACACGCGTTCCCCGGAATACCGGCTCTCCGCCGCAAATCTGGCTATCGCGGACGATGCGCTGGGGAGGTGGCTACTTTGGAGATCTGCCCTGCTCATGCTCACCCTCCGGCCCTGCTGTTCATCTTAGCACCGGGCATTCGCACCGGGCAGTGAGGGTTGGGACTCACTTGGATTCCCAGTCTGCCAGAGGCGTGACAGGAGCAACGATATCGCCAACAATTCTTACCTTGCCCGCCAGATAGCCAAAAACACTGTCGGAATCTGGCAGCATATCGAGCAGGTCGTCGGCCCGTTGGGGTTCTTGCGAGACATCGGGTTCCATGGAGTCAGCCCTGCTCTTAAATCTTGCACCGACGTTGGAATTTTTTCAATCGCCAGGTTTGACTCTCTAGTAAAACATCATCGTGACAAAATAAGCGCCATTTGGATTCTTCTCCGTGCGCGCGTAGCACGCTCCGACGGAGAAATCCTTCATCTGGCCATTGCTGATGACGTTGCCAGCGCTGGAGGGCAGCGCCTGAGGCTCGGCATTGGAGTAGCTGAGAACGTAGCGGGCGCTGGAAACGGCTGCGCGGTTTTGATGCATTTTCTCGGAGTCGCAAGCCTCGGCAACGCTGGAACTCTTCACCCTATTCAGCCTCGGCAAGCGAGTCTGCGTTCGCAAGCTCGCCACTTTTTCCGCAATTAGATCTTCCGCCTGCCCAGCTTCATACTTCGGCAACTGGTGTGCGAAGTCCTGGACTACATACATCTGGCAGCGGGTCCAAACCACCGCAATCCCGACCGCATTGAATGACGCATCCAGCAAATTCCGGCGGTGCTCATCCGAGCCCATCAGCGACTGGTGCGCATGCTCGGCGGAGTAGTCGAAAGCGATATTCTCGCCCGCGCGACTGAAATGCGCGCCGCTCTGTCCCAAGCGCGACAGCAAATCCGCCTCTCCCGGGAACTGATGCGAAAGCGAACCGCGCTGCAACATCTCGAGGCCATGCGCCTGAGCCGCCGCGCTCAGAGCGGAATCCAGAACTAGGGGTGCCAGACCGGCTTGCGCACGAGCCTGATTCATCAAATTTAGGATGGTCCGGGCCGCCTGAACATCCAATGACGTCTCGCCTGCCGAGGTCTCGTTCACCACAGGCTCGGAAACCGTACGCCCCGGCTGAAACCCCTGTACTGGCGCGCCAGACGCCTCATCCACGCGCTCACACGCCAGCGCAGTAACGCCGCTCAGCAGCAACATACCGATCGATAAGAGAACTCGCATTCGCACGCCTCTTGTTCTCTACGGCACTACCCTGGGGCCGAACAAGTTCTGTTAGTACTATGGAGGATAAGCCGGGTTACCCCGTTCATCACGTTACGAGCGACACCACACCGCTGGTTACTTTTATCCTGTTGAATTGAATGGAGTTAGCGAGGCCGACGCAGTCTACACGAGAGCCCGCGCGGCACCAAGCACAAAATTGGCCATCGCCGTGCCAAAGCCTCGGGCCACTACGCATCCTGCTAGAATCGAGAGCGAAATCACCCCATGAATGCATTGTTCCCTCTTGTCGCGGCAGGTTTAGTCGGATGTCTGCTCGGATTCTTGATCGCGTTCCTCGCCTACCGCTCGCGTTCGCAAGTGGTGGAGAGCCAGAAACGAGGGCTGGAGCGGGATTTGGACGCCGTACGCGAAGAAATCAAGACCACGCGCGAGGAGAAAGCACAGCTTCAGGCACGCGTTGCCTCGCTCGAGACGGCGCTCACGATGGAGCGCTCCTCGCACGAAGAAAAGCAGGCCGTGGTGACGCTGGCTGAGCAGAAATTTCGGGAGGCCTTTGGCGCGCTGGCGGCGGATGCCCTACGGAATAATAATTCTTCGTTTTTGGAGCAAGCGAAAACAGCGCTAGGGAAATTCCAGTCGGACGCGCAGGGCGATCTCGACTTGCGCAAACAAGCGGTTGAGAATTTGGTAGCGCCCATTCACGAAAAGCTTGGCAAGTTTGACCAGCAGGTGCGCTTGCTGGAAGAAGCTCGCAATACCGCCTACGGCGAGCTGAAGCAGCAGGTTGCTTCCCTCCGCGACGGGCAAGAAAATCTGCGCAATGAAACCGGCAACCTGGTGAAGGCGCTGCGTGCTCCGGCAGTGCGAGGACGTTGGGGAGAAATCCAACTGCGCCGCGTGATTGAGATGGCTGGAATGCTCGCCTACTGCGACTTCGTTGAACAGCAGACGGTCACCGTCGATGACAAGCGCTTGCGGCCGGACGTGATCGTGAAGCTGCCCGGCGGAAAAACGGTCGTCGTTGATGCCAAGACTCCGCTGCAAGGCTATCTCGATGCGCTAGAAAGTCCTACCGACGAACTTCGTCGCGCCAAGCTCGAACTCCACGCTGCGCAGGTACGTGGGCATATTGAGCATCTCAGCTCCAAGGAATATTGGAAGCAATTCGAAAATACGCCGGAGTTCGTGGTGATGTTCCTTCCGGGCGAGTCGTTCTTTAGTGCGGCTTTGGAACATGATCCGTCGCTCATTGAGGGAGGCGTGAACCTGCAAGTCATCGTGGCTTCGCCGACCACCCTCATCGCACTGTTGCGCGCCGTAGCCTACGGGTGGCGGCAGGAAACAATCGCGCGCAACGCCCAGGAGATCAGCGCCCTAGGGAAAGACTTGCACGACCGGCTGCGGACTATGGCCAGCCATTTTGAAGCTGTCGGCAAGGGCCTCGACCGCGCCGTGGAAGCCTACAACAAAGCCGTGGGATCGCTGGAAGGTCGCGTCATGGTAAGCGCGCGAAGGTTTAGCGAGCTCGGAGCGCCAGTGGTCGATGATATTGCGGAACTGGAACCTATCGACACTACGGCGCGGACCTTGCAGCTAGACTGGGGAGAGGAATCTCCGGATGAGGAAATCGACGCTGGCGCAAAACGCTCGAACGGGCAGTAGATGCCCAATTGCCTTCGAATGATGTCGTCAAAGGATACTCATAGCTGAGTGAATGTCTGTTGGATCCCCTTACTTATCCGGCAGAAGACCTTTCCAGTGTTCTTCGTTCCACTGGTCACTCCCCTTCAAAACAAAAACTAGTGACTCAGATTGCCCCGCCCCAAAAAACGCACATGCCGACTTAGTCTCATCAGTCAGCTTTTTTAGTGAAACGGTGTCCGATATGCTCTGGTCAGCAAAGTTAATCAGCACCGTATTTGTCATACACACGCCGCTCGAATCGATAGCAACAATACCGTCCTTGTCCCACTTGAGTATGTCGAGATATGAGACCGAGATGTGGGGGTGTCCCATATAGTATTCTGCCGTCGCTTCAACGCACACATCTCCATGTTTTCCTTTGAAACAGTCAATCTCAACTTCTTGCGGGAAGGGTTCATTTTTCGGATTGGAGGGCTTTGAAACCCATTTGCCTGTCGCGGAGAACGAGTCGGCAGCAATCAAAAAAAGATGACTGGCTTCTGATCTTTTTGAGGCTTCTGGCCAGTTGCTATCACACTGGACAAAATCAGCAGCAAGACCGCAATACGAGGCAAGGATACAGACACCAAGTTGTTCTTCATCTCACGGCCTCCTTCAATATTGTCAACAGCCGGTCCCAGCACTCTATCACCCGTACTTGCCACGGTCGAGTTCAGAGTTTCGATCTGTTCTGTTGCTCAAACAGTCTGTTCGCCTGACTACCTCGGGTTCAACTTGCACAACTCGCGAGCGAGATGCCCGCGCCACTCCGTACCTCTCCGTATGGCGGGCGCGGTCGCTCGACCTTCCGGGTTATTGACACCGCCCCTCCCAATCCCTAAGCTGAGGCTATGGAAGTACGCTTCAACCCGGATCTGCAAGCGAAACTGGCCCGCTTAGCTTCCGAGCAGGGCTGCGATAGTGAGACGCTCGTGGTGGAGGCCGTGGAACGCCTGGTTAACTACGATGAGTGGTTTCTCCGAGAAGTGGACAAAGGGCTTGCTGCCGCTGACCGTGGCGAGTTCGTGGACCATGAGGATGTTGGAAAGATGCTGAACAGCCGGTATCCCGGCTGATGCGTATCCGGTGGACCGAGCAAGCCGTCCACGATCTCACCCAAATCTGCGACTACCTCGAAGAACATGACAGCGCTGTTACGGCCCGTCGCGTCGCGCTTTCTGTTTATGAGCGCATGAGCGACGCTGGCGAAGTTCCCAGAACGCGGACGACCGGGGCGCAAATCGGACACTCGCGAGCTTGTGTTCACCGGCTTACCGTACCTTGCGGTTTATCGCATTCTAGGAAGTGTTGTTGAAGTCCTCCGAATTCTTCACGGTGCACAGCGCTGGCCGCAATGAACGGTAAATAGACGTTTTGACTCTCGCTACTCTGCTCAATCCAGATCAACGGAGACATCGGAGAACTTCTTGAAATCAGAATCGAAGGTCGCTACAGACAGACCCCGGGCGGCGGCTGTGGCCGCGATCACGCAATCGACGAAGTGCAACTGGCTGCGACGATAGCGCTCCAACGCATCAAGGTGTACCGCGAGGTCGTCGAGTTCCATCCCTGGGCTACTGACCAAAGCGCTCAGCGCCCGCGCGATGTCGCCGCGGGTGTGCTTGTAGAACGACTCCAAGACAAAAACACACTCCGCAATCACTGCGGGCAGCACGACCAGCGTGACCTCACCGCGATCACAGGCGTCGAACAGTTTGCCTGCGGCCTTAGCGTGGCGTTCGTGGTCTTGCACGAGATGACGAACCATCAGATTGGTGTCGATCAGCCGCCGCTGCCTCATTTTGCCCGTTCGCGGCGTCGCTCCGCAGCGGCGGCTCCGCGTATCTCGGCAAAGGAAAGGTCTTTGCCTTTACTGCTGGCGAGCGCTCCCTTCAGAGCCTTGGTGCCGGGATGAATGCGAAAGGTGACGTGGTCGCCCTCGATCTGGTATTGCAATCGATCCCCAGGCTTAATCTTGAGCGCGTCACGGATTTCGCCTGGGATGGTGGTTTGGCCTTTACTGGTCACCGTGGAATGCGACATTATTTTACCTTCCTAAATATAATTTCCTTACTTTTTAATTTTGCCTTACTTATTGAAGATTCGCAAGGCATCATTCAGCACAAGCAGGGGGCACGTGGGGACAGCCGCCCTCGGCTGTCCAGCGGAGCGAAGCTCCGCAGACTCTATGCCGCCGCAGCACGCGGACGGCTTCGGCACACCCCCAGAAATCGCTCCAGCGTAGGGACGGCCGAGGGCGGCCGTCCCTACGCGAGCCTTCCTCCCCCAATTCCCTTTCTCCGGCTATTACTCGCGATGTACTTTCGTTTTTTATTCGCTTCCGATAAAATCATCCTCCCTGAGGATCGCCTCCGTGCCGAACTCCGTAAACTGGCTTTTTCTGGACTTGAACTCGTATTTCGCTTCGGTCGAGCAGCAGGAACGTCCCGAACTGCGCGGGCGCCCTGTCGCTGTAGTGCCGGTCCTGACAGACAGCACCTGCTGCATCGCCGCCAGCTATGAAGCCAAGGCCTATGGCGTTCGCACCGGCACCATGGTGCGGGAAGCCCGACGGATGTGTCCTGGCATCGCGCTGGTGGAAGCACGGCACAAACTCTACGTCGAGTATCACCACAAAATCATTGCCGCGGTGGATCGCTGCATTCCTGTCACGAAAGTTGTGTCGATCGACGAGATGGCGTGCCGGCTAATGGGCCGCGAATGCGCTTTGCCAAATGCGCTGGCACTCGCCGCGAAGATCAAGCAAGCGATACGGCAAGGGGCGGGCGATACGCTGCGCTGCTCGGTTGGACTGGCTCCCAACCGCTGGCTGGCCAAGATGGCGTCTGACATGCAAAAACCCGATGGCTTGTTCTCTATGACGCTGGAACAGCTTCCGAACATCCTGTACCACTTGCAACCGCAAGATGTTCCTGGGATTGGATCGCGCATGAACCGGCGACTGGAACAGCAAGGGATTCGTACGATGGAACAGCTCTGCGGGCTTTCTT
>JAYTQD010000358.1:0-1351 GCA_043746935.1 Acidobacteriaceae bacterium
CGGTGCGGATGTTGGCGGGTGGTTTGATACTGAGGTTGGCGAGGACGTTGGTCCGAAATCGATTAGCCACGAGCACACGTTCGATGAAGATACGGCGGATCAGGCGCGTCTGGAATCGACCTTGATGCGGCTGTCGGAGATGGTGGGTCGTCGGTTAAGGGAGCATGGGCTGCACGCTCGGACGTTGCAATTGAAGCTGCGGGACTCGGGGTTCAATACTATTACGCGGGCGCATACCTTGCCCGAGCCGACGCAACTGGACAACGATATTTACGGCAGCGTGCGAGAGTTATTTCGGAAGAATTGGAAGAGCGGGACGAAGATCCGGCTGCTGGGTGTGCAGACATCGTCCTTCGAATCTGGTGAGGGGCAGCTTAGCTTGCTTGATACTGGCCAGCACAATAAGTGGAAGCAGGCGCTGTCGACTGCCGACAAGCTGCGGGATCGCTTTGGCGAGGGCGCGGTGGGGCTGGCGTCTGGGATGAAGAGTGGTTTTCGGGAGAGGACGCATGAGAGTCCGGCGGGGTTGCCGGGGAAGAAGTAGGCTGCGCTTATCAGCGTTCGGCTAGCGCTGTGACCGTGTTTTATAGCCACTCATCGGAGGCGGAAAATCCCCGCCCTATCGCACAGAACGCGACAAGGACGGGGCACCCCGAGGTCGTCTGTTGTCATCATGATGCGGTCAATGGCACGAGGGGAATGTGCAACATTTTGCAGATGGGGGGTGGAAATCGCCGCTGGAGGGAAAGCTTGTCAAGCCCCTTTACATTGAGTTTTGCCGCTAAGTTCTACATTCTAAAAGTGAAATAAAGTTCGTAAAGGTGACAAATAACCTGTTCCAGAATGATATACTAGAGGTATAGAGTAAAAGTTTTTGAGGCGCATACCCTTTCCGGGAGTGCGCCATTCGTGTTTCTGGGAGGTGGTAGATATGTGTAGGACGACTCGGCAGGGGGATTTGGCGGAGGCAGCGTTTATGTTGCGGGCTACGGAGGTGGGGTTGAAGTTAGCGAGGCCAATTGGGGGCGACGTGCGATATGACGTGATTGTGGACAACGGCCGGGAGAGGTGTCGAGTGCAGGTGAAATCGACAAGCAGCTTGTACCGGAAGAATGTGTATCAGGTGAAAGCGGCGCGGCAGGAGCATTACGGGAATCGGAAGGCGCCGAAGGCGGTGGGGTATTTGGCATCGGAGATTGATTTTTTGGCGGCGTATCTGGTGCCGGAGAAAACTTGGTACATCCTGCCGCATGCGGCGTTACGGGGACGGAAGATTTTGACGTTGTATTCGGCGGGTCATGCGAAGAAGGGGCCTTGCGCGGAGTATTTGGAGGCTTGGGATTTGTTGCTG
>JAYTQD010000359.1:0-3742 GCA_043746935.1 Acidobacteriaceae bacterium
TCCTTCCCCGCCAGCCACGGGTAAACCACTCCCGCCACCGCAGCTCCCAGAATCGGAGCCACCCAGAACATCCACAGTTGGCTCAACGCCCAGCCACCCACAAAAATCGCAGGCCCAGTACTTCTCGCCGGATTCACCGAAGTATTCGTCACCGGAATGCTGATCAAGTGAATCAGCGTCAATCCCAAGCCAATCGCAATCGGCGCAAACCCTTGTGGCGCACGACGATCCGTCGCCCCCTGAATGATCATCAGGAACATAAAGGTCAGGACCATCTCAGCCACAAAAGCCGCTTCCAGCGAGTAGCCCCCCGGCGAATGCGTTCCGTACCCATTCGAGGCAAATCCGCCGGCCAAGTCAAAGCCAACGCGACCGCTGGCAATCATGTACAGCACACCCGCTCCCGCAACGGCTCCAAGAACCTGCGCGCCAATATAAGGCAGCACATCGCTCCAGGAAAAACGCCGCCCCACCGCGAGTCCCACCGTAACTGCCGGATTCAAGTGGCATCCGGAAATGTGCCCGATGCCATACGCCATCGTCAGCACCGTCAGCCCGAACGCAAACGCCACGCCCAGGAAGCCAATTCCCAGATTCGGAAACGCCGCTGCCAGTACCGCACTGCCGCATCCGCCAAACACCAGCCAGAATGTACCGAGAAACTCCGCTCCTGCCCGCTTCGTAAGACCCATATCGCTCAACCCTCAAAATTGAAATGAATCCACCCGCTGATTGCGCGGCCCGGGGAATCATGCTCCCCGATTGACCACGCTGTCAAGAAAAACTAGGCCCTGCAGGGCAAACGCTCTGCTGGGATGGACGCGTCGATTGCGGGCAAAGTCACATGCAAACAGAGACCATCCTAGCTATACTGACGATTCCATGACTACCGTTATTTCATTGCTCCGTGGCGTCAACGTTGTAGGCAATAACAAGATCAAGATGGAAGCGCTGCGAGCTCTCTATTCATCCATGGGCCTGCGCGACGCTCAAACCTACATCCAGAGCGGCAACGTCGTGTTTCGCGCGAGAACCCGCAGTGCCTCTGGGCTAAGCCAACGAATCGGGGATGCCATCGAGACGGGCTTTGGGTTTCGCCCCAGCGTGATGATTCGTACGATCGAGGAGCTGCGCGACGTAGTCGCAAGGAATCCCTTCGCCAAACGCAGCGGGCTCGACCCCAGCAAACTGCTGGTCTTTTTCCTTACGCAATTGCCCTCGCGCGCAGCCTGCGACCAGGCTCTCGCAATCTGCGTTGGTCCGGAAGAGGTGCGCATCTCTCAGCGCGAACTGTATATTTATTTCCCCACGGGCCAAGGCCAGTCGAAACTGTCCATGGGACGCGTGGAGAAAGCCCTTGCAACCTCGGCAACTGGAAGAAACTGGAACACGGTCACGAAGTTGCTCGAACTGGCGGAGGCGCTGCACGCCTGTTAAGTAGCCGCACACAGGCCCGCGCTCAGCGACAGATTTCGAGCTTTCATGTAAAATCGAAGAGCTGGGAATTCCCGCAATCATCTTCGATATTCGCGCCGCTCTTCCAGACCCGCGATCCAAGGAAAAATTGTCATGGCAAAAATCGCAAAAACTGCTGACCGTAAAAAAGAGATGGACACGACCAAGTCCACCAACTGCCCCAAGTGCGGCAAGCCCACTCGCATCGTGAAGCGCACCAAGGACCGCGAACGCGGCGTCCCAGGCGGAGTTTATATTTCCTGCTCCGGCTGCGAATTCTTCGAAAAACTCTAGACCTTACAACCGGCAGTGTCCGCGATCAGCGGCCCTGCCGGACCCTTCCAGAAACGATCCGTCTCACCTCTACCCAACCCGCCCTTTCATCTCAGTTACATTTCCTCTCATTTTTTAACCTCCAACAACACCTCAGAAGAAGACGGGCTGTTCGTTCGGCAATTCACATTTCCTGCAATCCAATTCCTTGCCCTTCTCGTACCCCAACCAGTACGGCAAAAATTAAATTTTGAGAGGATTTCAGGACAATGAAGAACAAATTGGTTTTGGCACTGGCAGTTGTGGCTCTGGCGGTAACTTCCGCCGTGGCGGGAATGAAGAATCCCACGGTCGGCGGGAATGAAATGTTTCCCACAAAAAACATCATCGAAAACGCGGTGAAATCCGCTGATCACACGACTTTAGTTGCTGCGGTGAAGGCTGCTGGACTCGTGGATACCCTGGAAGGCGCTGGACCGTTCACCGTTTTCGCGCCGACCAATGAAGCGTTTGCCAAGCTGCCCGCAGGCACGGTGGACACGCTCTTGAAGCCCGAAAACAAAGACACTCTGACCAAAGTCCTCACCTACCACGTAGTGGCGGGCCGGGTCACGGCGGCTGAACTCAAGAAGATGATCAAGGAAGGCAAAGGCTCCGCCGAACTCAAGACCGTTTCCGGCGGCAAGCTCTGGGCCATGCTGAAGGATGGTCACATTGTCCTGAAAGACGAAAAGGGCGGGATGTCCACAGTCACGATTCCGAATGTGCTTCAGTCCAACGGCGTCATCCACGTGGTGGATACGGTTGTGATGCCGAACTAGTTACGCTGTAAATAGTTCCGGGTGCCCCGTCCTTGTCGCGTTCCTCAGCGACAGGACGGGGATTTTCCGCTTTAGTCAATATTGTTAATTCTCAAAACCCCCGCACCTTATGCGGCATCAAGTACGTAAACCCCGCAAATACTTCCCACCGCGTAGAAGTACTCGTCAACCCCCGATTGAAACCGCTATCGAAGACTAAATTTTTGCGAGCGTTGTAATTCACCGCCCACAAGTTGCCGACAGCGTTGCCACGAAGAAAGGGCTGGGTGAAGTGCCAAATTTCTCCAGAAAATCCAAACTTCCCTCCAATGCCGTGAGAAACCGAGAGCGTCTGCCCGAATTGTGCGCGGTGCGTAGCTGTGTCGATGACTTCATTGAAGAGAAAGTTAGTGTCGTAGTGGAAGCCCTTGATATCGCTGCTACCGAGCACGAGCACGGAGTTGCGCGAGCTACCGATATCAAGGTCGGGCGTGTCGCCACCGTAAACGCTGCGAAAGTAACCGACAGCAATGGTGGGACGCGCTCCCTCTCCTCGATGCAGGACCCCCTGCACGCCCAGAGCCACGCCTCCTTTGCCATTGCTGAAGTTATTTCCTGTTTTGGAATGTGCGAAAGGGCCATACCCCACCAACAATTGCAATCTGGGCGCTACGGAAAACTTGACGAACTCATTCACACTGGACTGGGAAGAGAGTCCGGGAGAGTGCCACGCGCCCAGGAACCCAGTTTCGAATTGGAAGTATCCCACCGGAGTCAGTGTGGCGGGCGTCGAGACCGTGGGACGCCCGGGATTGGCCGTAGGGCTTTCTGTAGCGGCCTGGTCCAGCACCTGACCATCCCCACCGCCCTGGGATACAGCGGGAACGACAATAGCAATCAGAAACAGCGCAAGTAGCAGTTCTAGACGTATTTTCCCGCGCAGGTGTGAGAAGTCAGTTCTTGGAGCAAATCGGACATTATCCACCGAGAACCACCATCCAAGCCGCATGCAACGAGTCCCGCAGTCCGAAAATATCCATCACCGTAATCAGAATCGCACTAGCCCAACCAGCAATCAGCAGCAACCATCCGTTTTTCCAACTGCCCATCCGCACCCGCGAGCTGGTGAAATGCAGCAGCGGAAACATGGCGAACGGAAGCTGCAACGCCAGCACCACCTGACTCAGGGTCAGTAGGTCGGTAACGCTACTATC
>JAYTQD010000360.1:0-9965 GCA_043746935.1 Acidobacteriaceae bacterium
CTGATGCCGGCGACGGTGGCTACGGATTTGGTAAAGAGATTGGTGACGGCCACGCAGAGCAGGACGAGGAATACGGAGGCGATGCCGACGGGGAGTTCAATCTTGCCGAGGCGGAGATTGGGCGGGACTTTCCAGCCGCGCTCACCTTTGTATTTGAAGCGCAGAACGAGCATGGCGAGGCAGTTGAAGGTGAAACTCCAGATGACGCCGAAAGCGTAGGCTTCGCCCAAGAGGTAGACGTCGCCGCGGCTGTAGAGGATGACGAGGAGCTGGAGAACCACCACCATGTTGATGATGCGATGGCTGGTGCCGTAGCGGCGGTGCGGGACGCGGAACCAGTCGGCGAGGACGCCATCTTCGGAGACGCGGTTAAGGACGCCGTTGGAGCCGATGATGGAAGTGTTGATGGCACCGGAGAGAATGAGGAAGCCAACGACGACGACGAAGCCGCGGAATACGAGCCGGAGAACATGCGGGCCGACCATGTACATGGCGAGGCCGGCGATGAGGTTGTCCTTGTAGACAGGGATGCGGACGGCGTCGGGGATGAGCATGACCGAGAGCAGGGAAGCGAGGCCGGTGAAGAGGAAGCTATAGATGGCGATGACGATGGCGGCGCGTTTGAGGTTCTTGAGCTTGGGGTGCGCGATTTCGCGATTGACCTGGGCGAGGGATTCTTCGCCGCTCATGGCGAGGACGGAGTGTCCGAAGGCTACGAGGATGCCGAAGAGGCCCATCAGGTGCGCTAGGTTGGTGTGCTTTAGGAAACCTAGGGAGCTGTCATTGAAGTGCAGATTGGCGGGAGTGGGCCAGGGGATGGGTTGATAGCCATTTTTCAGGACTGTGATGAGCGACCAGCTCAGCAGAATGATCACCATCACCGTCGTGATTTGCATGACGCGGAGGGCTTTTTCGCTGGATTCACTCAGGCCTTTGGTGTTTTCGTGCCAGTAGTAGATGGTGACCGCGAGGGCGAACGCTACGGAAAGAAGATTGGCGGAAATGTGGGGCGTGCCATGAAACATGGCTTGCACGGCGCTGGGCAGCCAGCCGCGCGCGTTCATGGTGGCTAGGACTTCGTTGATCAGACCGGCGATGTAGTGGCCAGCGGAAACGCCGGAGATGGGGCCGGTGAGGATATAGTCGAACATCAGAGCGGAGACGCTGAGCTTGGCGAGGGTGCCTCCGAGGGCTTCCTTGACGACGCGGTAGACGCCGCCGCGCACGAACATGGAGCAGCTCTCGACGTAGACGGCGCGAACGGCGAAGGAAAAGAACATGACCGCAACGATGAACCAGGGAGCGGATTTACCGACGGCTTGCTCGGAAATTCCGCAGGCGTAGAAGGCGGAGGAAGCGAGGTCGTTGAGGACGATGGCGGCGGCGCGCCAATAGGAGATGAACGTGAGCATGACCGACGTCGCAACTACGATGCGGACGCGGTCGGAAACGTTAGGGATTGGAGGAATGGAAGATGCCATCTTTGAGAGTTACGCTTGCGTACGAGCTGGGTCGTCGGATTTCGTGAGGGTTCCAATGTCGGCAATCACGGTCTGAACCAGGACCATGATTGATCCCACAACGCCTAGAAAAAATATGGTCTCAAGAACACGAATACCGCCGGGGAGAAGCGAACTCATAAGTTTTCATTTTACCTGATGGTGGCATTTCTGCACAGAGTAGGGAGCACGCGTTGCGTGTATTGGTCTTATCACAATTATTGCTGAGGGGTAGTGCGGAATGTCCCTTCGTAATGCCGGTGGATTGCGTGATTTTCCTGCCTCCTTACGCTACATGTGAGATACTTCCGGTGTTTCCTGTTTGATTCGGCTTCCTTTGCGGAGTGTGCAGCATGTTCGATTTTGTAGTCACCAAGATCTTTATCCCTGCTCTCACTTGGATATTTGGCCTCGGCGTGGCGGGCTGCGTGATCGTCATTCCCCTGTGTGCTTACAAGATGATTCGCGTGCTCTTTGAGAACGACACCGAGGAAGTAGTTGCACCGCAAGGATAGGCCGGGTTTCAAAACACCTCCTACAGTTCCTGTTCCTACCGTGAGCTTTGCGGGGCTAAGCATCTGCTATGCTGGGGCGCGTGCGGGGAATTCATCATCGAGCGTGGCTGCTGAGCCTGCTGTCTGCTGTTCTTCAGGTACTAATTTTTCCTCTGCCTGGATATTCCTTTCTTTGTTGGCTGGCGCTTGCGCCCTTGTTGGTGGCGTTGTTACGCAGCCGTTCTCCTGAGTTACTACAACTTGAA
Organism: Acidobacteriaceae bacterium; assembly: GCA_043746935.1. Classification (GTDB taxonomy): domain Bacteria; phylum Acidobacteriota; class Terriglobia; order Terriglobales; family Acidobacteriaceae; genus JANXUC01. The sequence continues at coordinate 2,260 of JAYTQD010000360.1, forward strand.
TTGGATGGAACGCGGCTGCTTCCGGCGCGTCCGTGGCAGGGGTTTTTACTGGGGTATGTGTGCGGGATTGTGTGGTACGGCGGCACTTGCTACTGGATTTTTAACACCATGCGGCAGTATGGCGGCGTGAATGTGGTGATGTCGGCGTTTTTACTTTTGTTGTTTGCGATGACGGCGGGGTTGGGGCACGGGTTGTTTGGCGCGGGTTTTGCGTGGATGGCGGGTTCGAGAGAGTCGGGATCGCGATGGGCGCTGATGGGGGCGCCGCCGCTGTGGGTGGCGGTGGAGTTGGCGCGGACTCACTTGCTGTCACTGCCCTGGGATTTGTTGGGGACCGTGCAGGTGGACAACATTCCCTTGGCGCGGATTGCGACGGTGACGGGGGTTTACGGGATTTCGTTTGAGATCGTGCTGGTGAATGCGGCGGTAGCTACGGCGTTGCTGCTGCCTCGGGGGCGGCGTGGGCGGATGCTGGCGATGAGTTTGGGGATTGCGGGGCTGCTGCAAGCGGGGCGGTGGTTGCCGCAAGAAGCAGCGCACGCGGATCGGACGGCGGTTCTGTTGCAGGGAAACGTGCCGGAGGATGGGCCGCGGTGGACGGATGAGGATTTTCAGCGGAACACGCGGGAGTTTAGCGCGCTGAGTGTTGCGCCGTTGGCTTCCGGGAAAGAACCTGAGTTGATTGTGTGGCCGGAGTCGCCAGCGCCGTTTGTGGAGAGAGACCCTGCGCTGCGTGCCGTGTTGAGCGAAATTGCCCAACGCGCGCATGCGTGGATGGTGGTGGGCAGTACTGGTCTGGGCGATCCCATGGCGGCGGGAGCGCGGCGGGATGCGGTGTACAACTCAGCGGCGCTGGTGAATCCAGGTGGAGACGTCGTGGGGCGTTACGATAAGGCGCATCTGGTGCCGTTTGGCGAATATGTTCCATTTAGGAAGCTATTTTCGTTTGCGGACGCCTTAACGAAAGAGGTGGGGACGTTCGAGGCGGGCACTTCGCGGCAGCCCTTGCGGGCGGGCGATGCGCGACTGGGAGTCTTCATCTGCTACGAATCGGTGTTTCCGGACGAAGTGCGGCTGTTCGCGGCAGACGGGGCGCAAGTATTTGTTAATGTGTCGAACGATGGCTGGTACGGGGACAGCGGGGCGTGGGCGCAGCACTTGCAGCAGGCGCGGATGCGGGCGGTGGAAAATGGCCGCTGGCTGTTGCGCGACACCAACTCGGGCATGACGGCGGCGATTGATCCGCTGGGGCGGGTGGTGGCTTCGATTCCGCGGAAAATACGTTCGCGGCTGGAGGCGCCGTACGCATTGGTGGAGGGCACCACGTTTTACACCCGGCACGGCGGGTGGTTCGCGTATCTGTGTGCGATAATTTCTTTAGTCGCGCTGGTGGATGCGGTTCTGATTCGCGACCAAAAAACATCATGATAGAAGAACTCGATCGCGAATATACGCCGCTCAAGGATAAAGTTCGCGATCTGCGGGAGTATCTTTGACCCGGCTCGCACGCGCCAGCAGCTAGAAGAAATCGATAAGCAGGCTGCGGACCCAAACCTGTGGTCCAACCCGGCACGATCCCAGCAAGTGATGCGCGAGAAGAAGCGGCTGGAGAGCATTCTTGCGACCGAAAGCGACCTGGCGCGACGTTCCGACGACGTGAAGGCGTATTTCGAGTTGGGCAGGGAAGGCGAGAACGTGAGCGCCGACCTGCGCCGCGAGATTGATGCGCTGCGGCAGGTTCTGGAACGCGCCGAAACCAGCACGCTCCTTTCCGGCGAGAACGATCCGCGCAATGCCATTGTCACCATCCACCCGGGAGCGGGTGGCACCGAATCGCAGGATTGGGCCGAGATGCTGCTGCGGATGTATTTGCGATGGGCGGAGCGGCAGGGCTTTCAGACGGTCCTCAACGACCACCAACCGGGCGAGGAAGCTGGCATTAAGTCGGCAACGTTTACCGTAACCGGTGACTACGCTTACGGCTTACTGAGCGGGGAGATTGGCGTACACCGGCTGGTGCGGATTTCTCCTTTCGATCAGGCCAAGCGGCGACACACTTCGTTTGCGAGTGTGTTTGTCTCGCCGGAAATTGACGACAGCATTGAGATCATCATCAAGCCCGAGGATCTTCGGATTGATACGTACCGATCAAGCGGTAAGGGTGGGCAGCATGTCAACACCACCGATTCCGCCGTCCGCATCACGCATCTGGCAACAGGCTTGGTGTCGGCTTGCCAAAATGAACGCTCGCAGCATAAAAACAAAGACCGGGCGATGAGTATGCTGCGGTCGAAGCTCTACGAGTTGGAGCTGGAGAAGAAAAAAGAAATTAGCAAGAAGCAGGAAGACTCGAAGTTGGATAGTGATTTTGGGTCGCAGATTCGGTCGTATGTGCTCCAGCCTTATCGGATCGTGAAAGATCATCGGACGAAGGTGGAGATTGGGGATGTGGATCGGGTAATGGATGGGGACTTGCAGCCTTTGATTCGGGGGTATTTGCTGGCGCGGCGGAATGAGAAGTAGGGTAAGAGCACTGATTATTGAGTTTTGCGAAATATCGTAACTCTGTCATTCTGAGCCAGTCGAGGAACCTGCTGTTCTCTTCGCCTGCCAAGCAGGTTGCTCGGCCCAGCTGTACTGCTCTTGAAATGACAGAGGCGGGGAATGTGCAATATTGTGGCCTGCGCGAGCCGAAAGGAAGAGCAGGTCCCTCCACTACGCAGTTGCTTCGCTTCGCGAAGCAACTGCTCCGGTCGGGATGACAGGTTATTAATTTGGGTTGGAAAGAGTTACCGAAAGTTTTGCTAGCGACATTGTGAACGAACCGGCCAAACTCGTGCGTTCTGCTCCAAGACTAGGTTCTCGGTTCGACGAGGCCTTGGTTTTTACGGCGCAGAAGCATAGCGGGCAGTCGCGCAAGCAGAGCAATGTGCCGTACTTAACGCATCCGTTGAGCGTGGCGGCGTTGGTGCTCGAGGCTGGCGGGGACGAAGATCAGGCGATTGCGGCGCTGCTGCACGATGTGGTGGAAGACTGCGGCGGGGCACCGGTGCTGGAAGAGATTCGGCAACGGTTTGGGGAGCGGGTTGCGGGGATTGTAGACGCCTGCTCGGATACGGATGAGGAGCCGAAGCCGCCGTGGCGGGCGCGGAAGGAGCGTTACCTCGGGCACTTGCGGGAGGCCGGAGAAGATGTTCGTCTGGTATCGGTGGCGGATAAATTGCACAACGTCCGCTCCATTGTGGCGGACTATCGCGAGATCGGTGACGCGGTTTGGGAGCGCTTTACTGGTCGGCGAGAGGGCTCGCTGTGGTACTACCGGGCGTTGCTGGACATTTTTTTGCAAGGACGTCGCAACCGTCTGGTGGATGAGCTGGAACGAAACGTATTGGAATTGGAACGAATGGTCAACGCAGGATAGCCCGGCGGCCCTGAGGCCGAGGGCCTGGGGACATTAAGTTATGCCGAGCATGTTGGACATGATTAAGGCTTCGGCGGTGCCGGCCAACCTAATGAGCGCGGCAGCCAATGGGTCGCTATCGATGCCGGCGGTGGAAACGCTGGAAGTTCTGGTGTATTTGACCGGGAATAAGGTGTTCGGCAAGCAGGCCCGGTTGACGCTGGCGGGCTGGGACCTGGAAGCGACGCAGGCGGCGGTGAGTGATCCGAATTTGCCGCATGCAATTCTGGAATACTTTATCTCTCCACAAAATATTCGTCCGAAGCTGCTGCCTGGGTTGATGGAGAATTCGGCAGTGGGTGAGGACGCGTTGGTGGTGCTGGCGGCGGAGGGGTCGCGCGACGTGGTGCGGGCCATGCTGGCCAGCGCGCGAGTGCGGGCGTCGCACAAGCTTTTGGATCTGCTGTCCCTGAATGTACATCTGACTGTGGAAGAAGGGGAGCAGGTACGGGGGTGGCTGAGCGGGACAGAGCTGCGCGTGGTGGGTGGGACAGAGTCGGGAATTGAGGTGGGTGAATCTAGTGGGACGTCCGCGCTACACGAACCGGTCGCTGCGCTGGCCGAGGACGAGTTAGAAGACAGCTCGGAAGAAGCGATGGCGGTGCTGACTGCCTTTGAGCGGGAACATGCGGCGGAGTTGGCGGCTGCTGCGGAAACGCCATTCAAACCGATTGGCGGGACCTACGGACTGGACCCTGCGAAAGATGACGCCACAGGGGCTGCATCCGAGCCCACATCTGAACAAGACCCGCAAGGCCACCCGGTTAGCGCGCCGGCGGCGGGCGGAGGAGCGGCTGCGGCGGCTCCGGCGAAGATTAAGCCCAAGCCGAAATCTCCTGAAGTCGAGCGGGTGAGCGTGCTCCAGAAGATTTCGCGGCTGGATGTGAAGGGCCGGGTGAATCTGGCGGTTCGCGGCTCGAAAGAAGAGCGCGCGATTCTGGTGCGCGATGGCACCAAGCTGGTGGCTTTAGCCGTGCTGCAATCTCCGAAGATTTCCGACGGCGAAGTGGAGAAGTTTGCCGCCCAGAAGAATGTGCTGGAAGCAACCCTGCGCGGGATTTCGATGCACCGGCGCTTTATGAAGAATTACGCCATTGTTCGGAACTTGACGTTCAATCCGCGGACGCCGATTGATCTGGCGATGGGGTTGGTGAAGAATTTGATGACGCAGGATCTGAAGAATCTTTCGGGGAACAAGGATGTGGCGGACACGATCCGGAAGGTGGCGCTGCGGGCGTTTAAGCAGAAGGTGGAGACGGGCGGGAAGAGCTAGGGAAACTCTGATCAAGTCATCTCTCTGTCATTTCGAGCGCAGTAATATTGCACGTTTACGGGCAATATTGCGAAGTCAAGAAACCTGCTTTTTCGCTTTTGAACTTATTCAGAGCTTCCCTGGGGCTTCGTCACTACTTCCGGATTCCTTGCCATGTGTTTCTGGTAGCGTCTTGCGAGCCAGAAACAGATCGAGATCAGAAAACAGCTCCAACAGAATAGAAGCAGGATCGCCCACGTTGGTATGTCTTTGAATTTTCCCGAAACTAGGTTGACGAGACCCAGAATTAGGCCCCCAGCAAAAATGAAACCCAGCCGCCGAAAGGCTGATGCGGCTCGCAATTGACGAGAGCGGGTTTTACCCAGAGTCAGCGTTGGGGAAAATCGCCACCGCGCGACGAATGCGATTGCGAAAATACTTCCAAAGAACACAAGCGCGGGTAAGCGGTAGTGGCCAGTTGTCACAAGGCGGTAGTTAATAATTCCGCAAGTGGTGCCGATGGACAGAATCAGTATCAGTCTAGAGCGTTTCGTAGTGCAATCTCCTGTTTCGCAATTACTTCTGGATATCTGAAATAAGGTATTTGTCGATCCGACCACGGTCCGAAAGGCCTGCCTCATATTTCTTCCAGTTCGACAACATTTCGGCGCTTCTTGATCTCCTCCAGCCGTTCCCGAATCCGCTTCTCAATCCCTTCATTGGTCGGTTGATAGTAGGTTTTCCCGCGCAAGCTTTCAGGCAAGCACTCCATGTTTGCAACTTTGCCTGCGATGTCATGGGCGTATTGATAGTCCTTGCCGTACCCTAGCCCCTTCATCAACCCCGTGGGCGCGTTCCGCAAATGCAACGGTACCGGATCAGCAGCAGTGCTTTCCACATCCTGCGTCACGCTACCGTAGGCGGTGTAGAGTGCGTTGGACTTGGGCGCGATGGAGAGATAAACAACGGCCTGCGCGAGAGCGAGGTTGCCTTCGGGGAGACCGATGAAATCGACGGCGTCGCGGGCGGCCATGCAGAGGGCGAGGGCTTGCGGGTCGGCGAGGCCGATGTCTTCGACGGCCATGCGAACGACGCGGCGGGCTACGTAGAGCGGGTCTTCGCCGGCTTCTAACATGCGGCCGAGCCAGTAGAGGGCGGCGTCGGGGTCGGAATTGCGGACGGATTTGTGCAGCGCGGAGATGAGGTTGTAGTGTTCTTCGCCGGATTTGTCGTAGATGAGAGTGCGCTTTTGCAGGGCGGCTTTGGCGATGTCTTTATTTAGAAAACCTCCAGCGCCAGCCAGGGCGGCTGAGACTTCGAGAACGTTGCAGGCGGCGCGGGCATCGCCGTTGGTGTAGACGGCGATGAGGCGGAGGACATCGTCTTCGGCGGTGACGTTCAAGTTGCCTAAGCCTCGTTCTTTGTCCGTGAGCGCGCGTTGCAGGAGCTTGGCGACCTGATCTTCGGTGAGCGCTTTTAGAACATAGACGCGGCAGCGCGAGAGCAGAGCGGAGTTGATCTCGAACGACGGGTTTTCCGTGGTTGCGCCAATCAGCCGGATGTTGCCTTTTTCCACGTGCGGCAGGAAAGCATCTTGCTGAGCGCGGTTGAAGCGATGGATTTCGTCGATGAAGAGAATGGTGCGGGTGCCGTATTGGCGGGCGCGCTCGGCCTCGGCCATGACTTGCTTGATTTCCTTGATGCCGGAGAGCACGGCGGAGAACTCGATGAACTCGGCGCGGGACATGGCGGCGATGATTTTGGCGAGCGTGGTTTTGCCGGTGCCGGGCGGTCCCCAGAAGAGCATGGAACCGGCGTCGTCGCGTTCCATTTGCAAGCGGAGGGGCTTGCCGGGGCCGACGAGGTGCTCCTGGCCGACGAATTCGTCGAGCGTGCGTGGGCGCATGCGTTCGGCTAGCGGGCTTGGTGTGGCCTGGGCGTCGGGCGTGGGTTGGAAGAGGTTCATGAAGGCATACGTAAGGTGGCCGCGCCGACCGAGTATTCCGATTTCACCAATCCGCTCTTATAACTGGTTGTGGCAATGTGGCTCAGGCGAATGTCGCCCGGCAGTGAGTCAAAAAGCGGAATACCTTCTCCGATCAGTACCGGCACTCGCGTGACGGTAAGTCGGTCGACGAGGCCCGCTCGCAGGAAGCGTTGGACCGTGATGCCACCATCCACATAAAGATGCTTCGCGTCCGTCGCGGCCAGCCGTGCAACGATCTCCTTGGGCTCTCCCGACATTTGCTCGACGTTGCCTCCGCGCACGGCGGAAAAATCCAGCGGTCGACTGCTAAGGACTACGACGCGCTTCTTGCCGTACGCCCATCCGCCAAATCCCAGCACGACCTCGAACGTATTGCGCCCGATGACGATGGCGTCGATGCTCTTCATGAATTCGTCATAGCCGTGGGGTTCTCCGCCGTTCGGCGGCAAAAAGTCAAGTGCGCCGTTCTTTCGAGCAAGGAATCCGTCGACGCTGACTCCAACAAACACCGATACCGGCATGGCACCCTCCTTAGGTCTGGCCTTGTTGCAGGCTTCTTTGACGTGCGGCTTCGTACAGAATAATGCTGGCGGCGACTCCGGCGTTGAGAGATTCGACGGGGCGGGCTTGCGGGATGGCGAGCGTTGCATCCATTTTCGACATGACATCGCGGGCCAGGCCAGCGCCTTCGTTGCCGATGAAGATTGCACAAGATTCGTGGAGCGGGGCTTCGTGGAGCGGCGTGCCTTTGTGCGAGGACGTGGCGAAAAGCTTTACTTGCTTTTCGCGCAAATGTGGAATCAAATCCGCTAGTTTCGCGGCGACTACGGGCAGGCGGAAAATGGATCCGGCAGTGGCACGGATGGTTTTAGGGTTATAGACGCTGACGGTGCCTTCAGTGAGGACGACGCCGCCCGCGCCAAAGGCTTCAGCGGAGCGGAGGATGGTGCCGAGGTTGCCGGGATCTTGCAGTCCGGCAGCGACGACGAGGAGAGCCGGTTGGGCGC
>JAYTQD010000361.1:0-9948 GCA_043746935.1 Acidobacteriaceae bacterium
TAGGCGGAAATCGGTTTCCCAATCTTGTGCGCGTTCCCGCGATCCGCGCCGGCTTGGTCGTAGGCGAGCACGGTGCCCGCCGGATCCAGCTCGTGGAAAATCTCCGGCACCGCCACCACATACCCATGCCCGGCCAGCAGCGCGGCCGCCCGCCGGATCGGTCCTGTAATCTGGAAGATTTCCGAAAACAATACCAAGCCCGGATACTTCCCGGGAGCAGCTGGACGCACAACCTGCGTGCGCATGGGCCCGCTGGGGGTGGCGATCTCTACAAATTCGTTGTCCAAAATAATCATAAAAATGATGATCCTAAAAAGCGCTCTCGATTCACCAACAAATAGGCGCCCCTCAAATTAAACAGGCCGCCAACCAAGGAGCGGTAACACTTCCTTGGCGAGCGGCCTATTCGATCCGGTCTGGATCGGAGGTGATACTTTTATGGTAGTCCCGCCGGGTCCGAAGTCAAGGGTTTCCTCCGTTTTTTCCACAGTCGCCGTTTTCCCCGGAATACGTCGAAAACTGGGCTTTTTACCCTGTTCTTGTTTGACAGTACCCCCTCCCGGTGGTAGCCTATTGAGTTTCCTACTGACTTTCTTCCGGCTTGGCTCCATTCCATAGCCCCAAACAATGGATCAGACGCTCAAACAACTTGGCGAATTACTGCTCGGAGCGATCCCCACCATCGTTTTCCTGATCCTCCTCTATTTTTTTTATCGCCTGCTCGTCCACGCGCCGCTCGCCAAGGTATTGGCTGAGCGCCATAGCCTCACCGAGGGTGCCGTGCAGCGCGCCCGTGCCGATATCGCCGCCGCCGAAGCCAAGACCGCCGAGTACGAGCACAAATTGCGCGAGGCTACCCTGGCCATGTTGAAGTCTCAGGAGGAGCACCGCCAACTCGTCGTCAACGCCCGCGAAGCTGCCGTCGCTGAAGCCCGCGCCCAAGCTCAGCAGCAAGTCGCCGTCGCCAAGGCCGCTTTGGAGCAGGACAAAGCCGTCGCCCAATCGCAACTCCAAACTGAAGCCGAGCGCCTCGCCAACGACGTCATTCGCCGCGTGCTCCAGCCCATGAGTTTCGGCCCGTCTACCTCTGCGGGAGGTGGCCGATGAAATTCTTCTTGCGCGCCGCTCGTCTCCTGACTGTTCTGCTCTTCGCGTCTCTTTCCTTCGCAACAATTTTCTTCGCAACAATGTCGAGTACTGCGGTCGCGCAGTCAGCTCCATCTTCCGCGCAGCCCACGCCGGGCCAGCTCAAGGTTGCCGCCCAGTCCAGCGCGGCGGACGCTGCCGCTGGCATCGTCTCCACGGAGGCTCCCGAGAAAAAAGAAGCTGCCGAAGAGGATGCCACAGCCCAATTCAAGCAATCCGCCAGCGTGCGTTGGCTGGGCCAGCACTTGGGTCTGAGCGGCAGCGCTATGTATTGGCTCGCCGTGGTCGTCAATTTCGCCATCATTGCTTTCGGCGTCGTCTACTTCTCGCGGCTGCACCTGCCCACCATGTTCCGCAATCGCACCGAGTCGATTCGCAAAGCCATGGACGAGGCCAAGAAGACCAGCGACGACGCCAAACAGCGCCTAGCCGGAATTGAAGCGCGCCTCAGCCACTTGGATTCGGAAATTGCAGCCATGCGAGCCAAGGTCGAGCAAAACGGCGCTGACGAAGAAACCCGCATTCGCGCCGCCGCCGAAGACGACAAGAACAAGATTGTCGAGGCCGCAGGCCAGGAAATCCAAGTCGCCGCAAAATCCGCCCGCCGCGATCTCGCCGCCTACGCCGCCGACCTCGCCGTCAACATGGCGCGTCAGCGCATTCAAGTCGATGTCCCAACGGACCAATCGCTCGTCAGCAGCTTCGCCCGATCTTTGGGGGAACAGTCGCTGGGAAGGGTGAAACAGTAATGGCCGCCATCGCCAGCCGCTACGCCCGCGCCTTTGCTGATGTGGTTTTCGAGCGCAAGCTCGACGCCGCGAAAGCAATGGCCGACCTCGACTCCGTGGCAGCTCTGGTCGCCGCCAGCGACGATCTACGCAAGACCTGGGACAATCCTTCCATCAGCGCCCCGCAAAAGCACGCCGTTCTCGATGCCATCGTTGCCCGTCTCGGTGCTTCCCGGGAAGCCCGCAATTTTTTAGCGGTTGTCATCGACCACCGCCGCACCAACGATCTAGCCGCCATCGCTCGCCAGGTTGAACAAGAGATCAACGACCGCCTCGGCTTTGCCGAAGCGCAGATTGCCAGCGCGCGTTCCCTGGGCGATGCGGAAAAAACGACTTTGGAACAGCAAATCCAGCTCATGACGGGCAAGAGTTTGCGTGCAACTTATACGCAAGATCCCACATTGTTAGGCGGTGCGGTTGTTCGCGTCGGCAGCACAATTTATGATGGCTCAATCCAAGGCCAACTAAAACGCCTCCGCGAGCAAATCGCGGCAGGCTAGCCGTAGGTAATAGTCGTAGGTAGTAGTACCGAGACCGCATGATGTTTACAACCTAAATCGGGCAAGACCCACGTAGGGGCAGGCGCCCTCGCCTGCCCACGAAGCAAGAATCATGCGGTCACGGTACTAGTCGTAGGTAATAGTCGTAGATAGAAGATAGGTCGTCATCCCGACCAACGGGATGGATCTGCAGTTAGCTCTTGGGCGGCGCAGGGCTTCAGCCCTGCGATCCAGACCCGGTAGAAACCGGCTTTAGCCGCTGAGGTAAGGTTTAAGATTCGCGCCGTGGAAGCAAGAAGAAACGGTGGAAGCAAGAAGAAGCGGTAGAGCGCGGCTTCAGCCGCGCGTTAGGGCAAGAAAAGAGAGGGGCTTGAGCCCCCGAGGTAAAGGTTAGGTTCACAAGCGCCTTGAAGCGCTGAAAAACAATCGGCACACGCCGAGAACTGGTTGATATGGCACAGATTAAAGCAGACGAAATCACCAAACTCATTCGCGACCAAATCGAAGGTTACGAATCCAAAATCGCTGTCGACGAAGTCGGCACCGTCATCTCCCTCGGCGACGGCATCGCCCGCGTCCATGGTCTCGACAAGGTCATGTCCGGCGAACTCCTCTCCTTCCCGCACGGTCTCTCCGGCATCGCCATGAACCTCGAAGAAGACCAGGTCGGCGTTGTCCTCCTCGGCGAATACACCGAGATCAAGGAAGGCGACGAGGTCAAGCGCACCGGACGCATCATGAGCGTCCCCGTCGGCGACGCCATGATTGGCCGCGTCGTCAACTCGCTCGGCCAGCCCATCGACGGCAAGGGCCCCATCGCCACCACCGGCTTTCTGCCCTTGGAACGTATCGCCCCAGGCGTCATCGACCGCCAACCCGTCCGCGAGCCTATGGCCACCGGCCTCAAGGCCATCGACAGCATGATTCCGATTGGCCGCGGCCAGCGCGAACTCATCATCGGCGACCGCCAAACCGGAAAATCCGCCGTCGCCATCGATACCATCATCAACGCCAAAGGCAACGATCTCATCTGTATCTACAACGCTGTCGGCCAAAAGCGTTCCTCAATCGCGCAAGTTGTTAAGATTTTGGAAGACAACGGCGCCATGGAATACACCATCGTCGTTGCCGCGTCGGCCTCCGAGCCCGCGCCCATGCTCTACATTTCCCCCTACACCGCATGCGCCATCGGCGAACACTTCCGCGATTCGAAACGCCACGCGCTGGTCATCTACGACGATCTCTCCAAGCACGCCGCCGCCTACCGCGAAATTTCCCTGCTTCTCCGTCGTCCCCCGGGCCGCGAAGCCTACCCGGGCGACGTGTTCTACCTCCACTCCCGTCTGCTGGAGCGCGCCTCCAAACTCAGCGACAAGATGGGTGCCGGGTCTTTAACCGCGTTGCCGATCATTGAAACGCAGGCCGGCGACGTCTCCGCCTACATTCCCACCAACGTCATCTCCATCACCGACGGCCAGATCTATCTAGAAACCGACTTGTTCAACTCAGGCGTTCGCCCGGCCGTCAACGTCGGTCTCTCCGTAAGCCGCGTCGGCGGCGCAGCCCAGATCAAAGCCATGCGCCAGGTAGCCGGAACGCTGAAGCTGGAACTAGCCCAGTACCGCGAACTAGCCGCTTTCGCCCAATTCGGCAGCGATCTCGACAAAGCCACCCAAGCCCAGCTCACCCGGGGCCAGCGCCTAGTCGAAGTCCTCAAGCAGGGTCAATACTCCCCACTTCCATTCTCGAAACAGATTCTCGCAATTTTTGCCGGCACCAGCGGCTTCCTCGATGACCTGCCAGTCAACAAAGTCCGCGACTTCGAAGCCGCTCTCTACAAATACGTAGACACCGCCAACCCAGCCCTCCTCCGCGCCATCATGGAGAAGAAAACATTAGACGATGCCCTGAAAGCCGAAATGCTCACGGTCATCAAAGAAGCAAAACAACAGTTCGTAGCAAAATAAATTTCTTGTATCGAAATAGATTTCTTGCCGAAATTGATTTTGAGTGTTGCAGGTCACGGTAGAGCGCGGCTTCAGCCGCGCGTTAGAGGCAAGAAGAAGAGGGGCTTTAGCCCCTGAGGTAAGCGTGAACCGGTAAAGGGGCAGAAAGCTTTTGGGCGGCGCAGGGCTTCAGCCCTGCGATTAGAGTTGTTGCAAGACCGGTTTGAGCCGCTGAGGTAAGGTTTAGGCTTCGTATCAGGGCATGCCCCTTCAGGCATGCCGAAAGGGTTCCAAAACAAAGCGCCTTTAGGCGCTGCTGAAGATAAGAAAATGCCCAACGTTCTCGACATCAAACGGCGCATTCGCAGCGTGATCAACACGCGGCAAATCACCAAGGCCATGAAAATGGTCTCGGCCGCTAAGCTGCGCCGCGCCCAGGAACGTGCTCTTACGGCGCGTCCCTACGCTCTCATGATGACGAACGTCCTCAAAAGCCTAGTCTCCCGCGCCGAACTCTACGACCCAATCACCGGCCAGCCTCACCACCCGCTCCTAATCCAGCGCGAGGAAAAGAACGTCTTAGTCATCGTCGTAACCGGCGACAAAGGCCTGGCCGGAGCTTTCAACACCAACATCAACAAAGCCGCCGCCCGCTTCCTCGAAACCAAAGCCGGAAAGAACGTCGACATCGAGTGCGTAGGCCGCAAAGGCCGCGATTTCCTGCGCCGCCGCTTTCCTGCGGCAACCATCCAGACGGCACAGCTCGAACAGCTTCTGGAACACGCGTTGGACGTGCCCGATGGCTCCACGCCAGCCGCCGAACCAAAGAATCGCATCGCTCCAGTCGAAGTCATCGGCGAACACGTCGGCGTCCTTGCCAAAGTCGAATACGCGCAGGTTCACGCCCTTGCCAATACCATCATGGACCGCTACATCCACGCCGAAATCGATTCCGTCTACGTCGTCTTCAACGAATTCAAATCCGTAATCGCCCAACGCCTGGTCGTCGACCAAATTCTTCCAATAGAACAAATCGGCGAAGACGTGGTCCGTATGTCCGAAGAAGCCAGCGAAGAAGAACGCCTCCGCCGCGCCGAAGCCGCCAAAACGGCGGGAATTCCACTTCGAGAGCAAGACGGTGCCGCCGCTCAGGCAGCATCCGCCTTCGGCACCGCCAACGTCGACTATCTCTACGAGCAAGCACCCGAGCTTCTATTCCGCGCTCTGCTCCCCAAGTACGTCATCAACCAGATTTTCCGCTCCATGCTCGAGTCTGTAGCCGCCGAACACGCCGCCCGCATGACCGCCATGGATTCGGCCACCAACAACGCATCCGACATGATCGAACGCCTGACGCTAGTCATGAACCGCGCCCGCCAGGCCAAAATCACAAAAGAAATTATCGAAATAGTAAGCGGCGCCGCCGCCCAGTAATTGTTCAAGATGCAGTAGATGCTTCAAGATGCAGTAGATGCTTTCAAGATGTTGAGGTTTTGTTCAGTTTCTAAGGCTTGTCATCCCGACCGAAGCAGTTGCTTCGCGAAGCGAAGCAACTGTGAAGTGGAGGGACCTGTTTTATAGGTACCTGCTGTAGCTTTATAGGGCCTGCTTTTGGGTGGAGCAGCGCTTCAGCGCTGCATAAAGCGCAATTTTGATGAGCGGCTTTAGCCGCTGAGGTAAGGTTTGTATCAGGGCATGCCTTCCTTCAGGCATGCCGAAAAAGTACTAAAGTTAAGCGCCTTTAGGCGCTGGATGAAACAGAGAAAAGATTATGGCTGAAAACATTGGCAAGGTAATTCAAATCTCCGGTCCCGCCGTCGACGTGCAATTCGCCGAAGGCTCGCTGCCGCCCATCTACCAGGCGGTCCGCGTCGTCAGCGACGGCTTCAACACTCCGGAACCCATCAGCATCATTCTGGAAGTGCAACAGCATCTCGGCGAAGGCCGCGTGCGCTGCGTCTCCATGCAGGCCACCGACGGCCTCGTCCGCGGCATGAAAGCCTTCGACCAAGGCTCGCAGATCACGGTCCCTGTGGGTCGAGGCACGCTTGGCCGCGTCATGAACGTCGTCGGCGAACCCGTCGACGAACTGGGCCCCATCCAATTCACCGAGCGCCACCCCATCCACCGCCAAGCCCCAGCCTTCGACGAGCAATCCACCCGCGCCGAAATGTTCGAAACCGGCGTCAAGGTTGTCGACCTCGTCCAGCCCTTCCTCAAGGGCGGCAAAATCGGCCTCTTCGGCGGCGCTGGCGTCGGCAAAACTGTTTTCATTCAGGAACTCATCAACAACGTCGCCAAGCAGCACGGCGGCTTCTCCGTCTTCGTCGGCGTCGGCGAACGCACCCGTGAAGGCAACGACTTGTGGCTGGAAATGTCCGAGTCCGGCGTCATCACTCCCGGCGATCCGTCGAAGTCCAAAGCCTCTCTAATCTATGGCCAGATGACCGAGCCGCCAGGAGCCCGTCTCCGCGTCGCCCTCAGTGGCCTCACCGTCGCCGAATACTTCCGCGATGTCGAAGGCGCCGACACGCTCCTCTTCATCGATAACATCTTTAGATTTACGCAGGCGGGTTCTGAAGTCTCCGCGCTGCTCGGTCGTATGCCCAGCGCCGTCGGTTATCAACCAAATCTCGCCACGGAAATGGGTGAGTTGCAAGAGCGCATCACGTCCACGAAGAAAGGCTCGATCACTTCGGTGCAAGCCATCTACGTGCCCGCAGACGATCTCACCGATCCCGCGCCAGCCACGGCTTTTGCGCACTTGGACGCTACCACGGTGCTCTCGCGTGCCCTAACGGAAATCGGAATTTATCCCGCTGTCGATCCGCTCGCATCCACGTCGCGCATTCTCGATCCGCTCATCGTGGGCCAGGAACACTACGACGTCGCCCAGATGGTGAAGCGAACCTTGCAGACCTACAAAGATCTGCAAGATATCATCGCCATCCTCGGCATCGACGAACTCAGCGAAGATCAGAAGCAGGTCGTCGCCCGCGCTAGAAAAGTCCAGAAGTTCCTGTCGCAACCGTTCCACGTCGCCGAGCAGTTCACGGGACGTCCAGGCCGTTACGTCAAAATCGAAGACACGGTCAAGAGTTTTCGCGGCATCGTTGAAGGCAAATACGATGACATTCCCGAACAGGCTTTCTACCTCAAGGGCGGCATCGACGAAGTCCTGGAAGAAGCTGAAAAGATGAAGACCGCGGCATAAAGAGCATTGCAGAAGTAAGAAGTCTGATTGCAGAAGTGAAAAAATTGCAGAAGTAAGAAGTCAAATAGCGGAAGTAAGAGCACTTGGTTTTACTTGTGCAATCTGACTTCTGAAATCTGCAATCGTGCGACGCACCAAACTGGGAAAGTAATCTCCATGGCAGACACGTTCCAATTCGAGATCGTAACTCCCGACCGCCAGGTCGTCAAAGACGTGGCCGAGGAGATGGAAATTCCCGGCCGCGACGGCTACCTCGGGATCCTGCCCGGACACGCCCCGCTGATTACCGAACTCGGCGTCGGCGAAATCACCTACCGCAACGCCAACGTCACGCACCGCTTCGCCGTTGCGTGGGGATTTGCGGAAGTGCTCCCCGGCAAAGTCACCATCCTCGCCGAAACCGCCGAACGTCCCACCGAAATCGACGTAGCCCGCGCCCAAAAAGCCAAAGCCCGCGCCGAGCAAATCCTGAAAACCCCCGACGCCTCCACCGACTACCCCCGCACCCTCGATGCCCTAGCCCGTGCAGAAAACAGAATCGGCGTCGCCGGGAAACCGGAGTAACGCACCACCTGTACTGTTAGAAAGCGTCCGGCCACTTCTGGGTTCCGTGGTAGATCGCCAGAATCACGACACGCTGACGATCCATTGCGTCGGCTGCAATCATCGGCGTATCCGGAATGACCAGCTCGCGCGTTCCCGAAACCCGGCCCAGCCTGCGCGACATGGGGAAGGCAGCCAAACGTTCCACGCTGGTAAGTATGCGCATGACCACACGGGTCGCGACCTCTTGGCTATTCGAGAGGGCAATGTAGTCGTGAGCCTGATCCAACTGCCGGGCGGCTTGTTCAGTCCATTCGATCATGATGGGCCGTTACGAATCCCAAAAACATTGGCCCGGAGAGCATTGGCCCACACACTTACGGTCGTACGCGTCCCGATCTCTTGAGCCGGTTTACGACCTCGTCATGGCTCACAACGCGGTTCTTCCGCATCTCCGCCAGCCCTTTGCGAACGAGGCCGTCCTGGTAGGCATGGAGTTCGATGTAGTTGGCGATGGCTTCGTTGATCAGGTAGCTGCGAGAACGGTCCTGCGCGGCCGCCAGCGAATCGAGCGCGTCAATTTTTTTCGCGGCGGCGCGGAAGCTGATGGTTTTCTCGGGGGTGGCCATAATGCAAGAAGATACACTGTATTATTATGTAATACAAACGCTTGTTGGAAGTAGCGATCTGAAGCCGTCGGCGTTTGTTCCCGGGTTATTCTTGCGAATTGCCCCACTCAAGCCAAAAGAGGGCTTGAGTGGGCCACCCCGTCCTTTGCAAAGGGCGCAAGGGTGGGGCACCCATCTGTCCGGAATGGGACGGAGAGGCCCAAAGCCTGGGCCACCCTGCCATGGGTGATCGATTGAGGGTAGCCGGAGTTTGTTCCATTTGCAACAGTGGATGGGGATCAGGTGGGTGGCCCGCGCAAGCTGCCGGGGGCTAAAGCCCCGTTTTATTTGGGGCTTGACGCGGGCCTGAAGGCCCGCTCTACCGTGTCGGGTGGAGGAATAAGAGTGCATTTGCGTTTCGTCAGTTGCGATCTGAGAATCCCCGCGCAAGCCAAAAGAAGGCTTGCATGGGGCTTTTCAAGAAGTCCGTTTGGACTCTTAATGTTCTTTCCACCGCCGCGCGAGCAACCCCGTCGCCGCCGAGATGTCGATGTCTGCAATCAGCAACCCCTCCTTACCGTAGGGCTGGTAGCTGAGCAGCGTCCCATCGGGCTTCACCACGGCTGAAGTGGTTGGCGACCCGTTGCTGGCAAAGTTGACCGTGGCGAAATAGCAGGTGTTCTCGACGCGCGGCACAAGGCTGCTTTCTCATGGAAGGAGTTGGCAGGATCGGCGAAAGTCGAGGGCCGGTAGGCTCGGCTTGGTGGGAATAGAGGATGGAACACGATGTGCGCGCGCTGGCGGGCGGCCCAGCGAACGGTTTCCGGTAGGTGGTCATTGGAATACGGCTTAGCTGAATTGCTCCTGTGGGGGCCTACCCCTTACCTCGGCGGCTGAAGCCGCTCTTTTTCAGGACTATATCGCAGGGCTGAAGCCCTGCGCCACCCAAAAGCAACTGCTCGGAGCGACTGCTCGGACCGACTGCAGATTCCCTTCGGCAAGCTCAGGGCAGGCTCTCCCGTTGGTGGCCCACTCAAGTCCTTTCTTTTGGCTTGAGTGGGGAAGTTCAGGCGGTTTGGGTACATCGAGAATAGTGCCAACCATCTAGGGAAACTCTGATTCAGTCTTTCTCAAATCAAAAGCAGGTCCCTCCACTTCGCGGAATCGCCGGAAAACCGGCGATTCCGCTACGGTCGGGATGAC
>JAYTQD010000362.1:0-3735 GCA_043746935.1 Acidobacteriaceae bacterium
TCATATGCTTCCTTTCTGAGATGCAGAACGTTTTGTGGACTTCGAACGGTGCGGATCGACTTCAATCATACGGAGCGCTCATCAGGAGGGAGGTTGCGAAGTGCGATGAGTTTAGTGACGCCTAACGTTTGACATGAGGGGCGCGTGGAGGCCGCAGGCCGGAAGGCGTCCCCTCGATGGAAGGGTTAGGCGTCGCCCGCGCTTCTTGCATGGGAGTGCAGCCGTAGTTCCATTGCCTTCTCGATTGCTTTGTGAAGGGGCTCGCCCTTCTCCTGGAGATCCTTCCACGCTTGGGACTGCATTTTGTAGTCATTCGCTTCATGGCCGACTTCAACGGCTGTGAGCGCAGACCACAGTATGGGACGTATTTCAGAGAACTGGTGTTTCAGCGGCGGTGGTAGGAAGAGGCCATGCGAAATACTGTAATTCTGCAACTCTCCTACAGCAGCTTTCGCCTTTTGGAGTCTGTGCCAGAAGATGAGGTCTTGGTATGTCTTATCGCGGTCGCGGCCAGCAGCGATGCGTACGCGGGAGCGCTGAGTTTCCAGTAGTTCGCTCGATGCCAAGAATTCCTCCAGCTCTGCTGCATTCATTCTGCCGACGCTGGGATATTGCTGAAGCGGAGACACCACCCAGCCAGTGAGAGAGTAGGCATCGTTAAGCTTGTGCCAGGCTTCGGGCAAGACCGTGAACTCCCTGTCTTGCAGTTTGAGCGCGCCACTGAGCACGGATTCGACTTCCACTTTCAAGCGCTGAAGCTCTTTGGCCTGGTCATGCTTAAAGGCCTCAAGGCGTTCGGAAAAACGGGCGTCTATCCAGCCCTTGCCAAGATACTGGAAGAGCAGAAATGCGACGGCAGCGCTGCCGCCGCCGTAGACCACGACTTCTCCAAGAAAGCGTAGGACCTGATCAACGGGAGTCATGCGACGCCTAACGTTTGACATAAGCGGCAGGCGAAGGGCGAAGTCCTTTGACTGTCCGCTTGATGGAAGGGTTAGCCGTCACGCGACGACTCGCTGCTGCAGCGCCTCTTGCGCAACAGAATTGATGCTCTTGCCTTCGGCTTGCGCGACGATTGCAAGTTTCTCGTGGAGTTCAGGCGGAATGCGCAAGTTGAACTTGCCAGAGTAGTTGCGCCTTGGCTCGATGCCCTTCTCGCGGCAAACTTCGAGGAAAACTTGCAACGACTTTTTGAACTCGGCGCGCAGCTTTTGCGGATTCTTGCCATAGAAGTCCGCACCTCCGGTGAGGCCCAGAATTTCCCCGCGGAACATATCCAGCTCCGCGTCGTACTCGATCTTCGCGTTATAGCCTTCAAGTGACATCATGTTCATGG
Source organism: Acidobacteriaceae bacterium (assembly GCA_043746935.1). Classification (GTDB taxonomy): domain Bacteria; phylum Acidobacteriota; class Terriglobia; order Terriglobales; family Acidobacteriaceae; genus JANXUC01. The sequence continues at coordinate 1,337 of JAYTQD010000362.1, forward strand.
CACGACTCCGTGTTGCTCAAACCACTTGCGGATGCTCGCGACCGCACCTTTGTCCGTGTTGGGCGAGGGATGCGGGCGGTGAAAGACTCGCACCTCACCGAACAGCACGACCGCTACGCGGCTACCCTCGCGCTCGCTGATCTCGGCCTCGAGTTCGCGAAATAGGGCTTCAACATCCTTCCACTGGACGTTCGCACTGGTAGGGTGGGCGACGATCAGTTCGAGCGTGCGTTGGTGCTTCCGCCTCATGGCGGCAATAGTACCGCAGGAGGGTACTATTGTGCGAAAGGCTGTCTTGGTGACGGCTAACGTTTGACATGAGCGGCTGCTGTAGGGCGGAGCCCGAAAGCAGTCCGCTCGATGGAAAGGTTAGGCGTCACTGCGACTGTACTCGGCGGACCTCTGGATGCGCCAAGACGTTTGCGACTGCTTCTTGGACAGTGGGCACAAACGCCTGATAGGCGCGAGGCAACATTACGCCACCCATAAAGTTGTAGTCAAAGCGGCGAAGTGTCTTAACCATGAATGGATCTTTTCCAGGCAACTTGACCTCAAGATCAACTTCCCATCTCGAGTCTGTCGAATTGCACGAGACATCGATGTATGTCAGCCTCACGCTGAGCAGGACCTTAGGCCTTGTAGCGGTGTTGCCTGCAATTATCAGTTCGTCGTTGAAAGCAGATCGGATGTACTGCGCAAATGTCTTGCCGCCTTCCGGTTGAATTTGGTTCAACCTGCAAGAAACGTACGTTGTGTCGCCGACAAAAGGACCAAGTTCTAGTGAGCGCTCGCTAGACCGAAGCGTGGCGACGTTTGCAGATGACACTGTGTAAACAGGAAACGGCACCGCGCAAGCGGTTAAAGCGGCTGATGACATCAGTGTAGAAATAAGCCGGAACCGACGGAGAAAAGAGGTTTGATTTTGCATTTGTTGGGTATGGTGGATGAAAACTGTGGTGTGATGCCTAACGTTTGACATGAGGGGCGGCCGGAGGGCGTAGCCCGTAGGCCGTCCCCTCGATGGAATGGTTAGGCCTCGCCGGGTTGGGGCGCATCTTTGCTGAACGGAACAGGCAGCTTCGAGCGTAGGAGCGAGACGCCAACACAGATGTTCCAGATGGCTTGAAGCAGAACGATAAGACCAAACCCATGCACGTCCATCTGGATGTGGCCGGAGAACAGGGCAGCCAGCGAGGCAACGCCAGCAAACCACCCGAACCAAGCAACGATACGCTCGAACATGCCCACGGATGCTACTGCGTACGACCAGGCGATGATTGCCAAAGAAGCGCCCACGACGAAGACCTTCGCGCATGCTTGATTGAACTGCCAGTTGAACTCGAGCATGGTCTTCAATTGCGCCAGCGACTCAGAACTGGCACCAATGGTCTTCTGAATGAGCGCCGGAGCTACCAGACCATCCGCTACCGCCGCCAAGCCGACGGCCACTGCGGCCATAGCGTAGACGATGAAGGCGAACTGAGTGGAAGCGCGGCCCCAACCGACGCGCGCTGACAGCCCAACAAAGCCGAAGATCACCAGGGGCACTGACAGCAGGCCCAGCGCGTGAACTGCAATGGCGATCTGGTTCTGCCGCGTAAGTACCTCAGCGGCGGCATTGGCGATGCCAACTGGATGCAGCGCCATGGTGAGCAAATAGCCCACAGTGCCAACAATGAGAGCGAAGGCGTAGGGCAAGCGGTTGTTCATGTGGGAATTCCTTTCTGCGATAGTGGTACGTGGGTATTGCGAGGCCTAACGTGATATCGGCGTCACGTTTTGGTGGTTGATACCAACCACATGGTGCCATAGATGGCGACGAGTTTCCATAGATGGCTCCTTGCGTCTACGGGACGATTCGTTTCTTTAGACCCAATGCTACGGCGGTCGCGCGGCGGACCCGCCAGACTTGTTCGGTCTTGTCCCATCGTGCGCCTGCGGCCTTGAGGCGCGCTTGCAGGTCTCGTTCCTGAACGCGAACGGCGACGTCAACCGTAGGACTGGGTTTGCGTGCGATGAGCTTTTCGGAAACGACGAGTTCGACCGTGGTTAGGCGCTGGGTGCCAGTGGGGTCGATCCGATGACGAATGCAGACGAGCTTGTCGCCGAACTGTGCAGTGAGTGTCTTTGCTCCACGATTACCAGCGGCGATCTTCTTGACGACTCGGAGGCGTCTCCCCCGCCTCGGCCCGCAGGATCCGGCTCAGCGCCAGCAGCCGCGTCGTGCGGAGGCCGGCGCTCTTCAGACGCAACGATTCGATGTCGAGGGCGACGCCGTCGAACGACGCACCCTTCGGAGTGCGGAACGAGAGCATGGCGCGCGTGCGGCGGACGTCAACCGCGGGCTGAACGAAGCCGGGCAGATACCAGGCGACGACTCGGATCCCGCGCTTCCGCAG
>JAYTQD010000363.1:0-1343 GCA_043746935.1 Acidobacteriaceae bacterium
GGTGTAGGCTAGCTGCCAACTAGGGCTAACGGGCTCTTGACACTGGAATTGCCGGGGATCGGATGAACAGACGTGATACGGTACTTGCGCTGCTCGCGCTAGGCGCCGCCCCGCTTGCAGCACAGACGCAGCAGGCGCAAGGTGTACGGCGGATCGGGTTTTTATCACTGGACACATCCGATTCCGAGGCGGGACGGCAAGCGCAGAAAATGTTTCCAGAGGCTCTTGGCAGGCTGGGTTACAGGGAGAGGGAAAATATCGTCATCGACTGGCGCTGGGCGGACGGAATAACCGCAAATCTGCCCGGACTCGCCGCGGACCTGGTTCGCTCTAACCTAGAGGTTGTAGTCGCTCGGACGAACGCTTCGATTCGGGCGGCAATCGAGGCCACCAGAACTATCCCCATAGTAATGTTCAACGGTAATTTTCCCGTTGAGAACAAATTTGTTGAGAGCCTCGCGCACCCCGGCGGGAACGTCACTGGTACTTCGTATCTATCGGCGGAAATGTTTGAAAAGCAGATTCAAATTATCAAAGAGTTAGTGCCCCGCACTGTTCGTATAGCGGCACTGCTAAACGCAAATATGCGGGGAACGCAATTGGAGAGCGTAATTCGAACATCCCTAAATCGCGCTGCGACTGCGTTAGGGATTGCCGTACAGTATTTCGAGGTGCGACATCCGGAGGAAATTGGGGCTGCTCTAAACATGATCGCCGCAAGCGGCATCAACGCATTTTGGTACTCAGGTGATCCAATATTCCGCGTGCGTACGGCAGAAATCATGGCATTCCTACGCGATCATAAATTGGCATCGATCGCAACTATTCCGACTTTTGCCGAGGGCGGCGGACTCGCGCATTACGCGCCGGATATTCGCGCCTTCTACGATAGAACAGCGAGCTATGTTGACCGGATATTAAAAGGAGCGCAGCCGGCCGATTTGCCCGTCGAGGAGCCAACGAAGTTCGAGTTGGTCATCAATCTCAAGACCGCGAAGGCGCTTGGCGTTACGATTCCTCAGTCGATACTGCTGCGCGCCGACAGGTTCATCGAATGACGGCTTTTGGCGGCGGGTTCAAACGCACGCATATATTGATTCGCGGAGCGTAGTTGCAACGTAGCTCTGCAACACTGTTTTAGGCTTGCTCAGGCTTTGCGTAGCTGCGAAGGGACGGTGGCGAGCGTCGCAGAGCATTGATTTACAAGGCCCTGAAAATTTTCGGGCCAACTACGAACCAAGGGGTCGGGAGTTCGAATCTCTCTGGGCGCGCCAGTTTCATCAAGGGCTTACCGATCGGTACGCCCTTTTTATTTGGCGCTGTGTACCTGATCCATTTCTCTA
>JAYTQD010000364.1:0-1340 GCA_043746935.1 Acidobacteriaceae bacterium
ATATTCCGTTTGGCAGCAGGCCGACGTCCTCCGACACCATGGCGACTAGGCATTGCAGAATGAAGCGCTGGGACCGTGGACGGTCTTTGGTGCGTCTCATGATCGAATTGAAGACAACAGCCAGCTTGTCGGCGGCGGATCGAGTTACTGCGACACGGTTGTTTCCGAATCGCGGTTTTTTCTCAACCGGTAGGAGGAAGTTTAGCGCGTCATAGCGCTTGGGAAGATCGGCCAGGAGCACGCGGTCCATTGGCTCTTCCATCTGTTCATCAAATTCATAAATCCAAAACTCGTTGAAGTTGCAGAGCACCACGTACTTGGGTCGTCGGGGTACCGCATGGAGCCAGTATTCAAATGCTTGCTGGTAATGATCTCTCAGATCCTCAGTCTTGCTCTTCATTTCGAGGATTAGTCGAGGCTTCCAAACGAGATCGATAAACCGGGTGCTTTTCCCCGCCCTATACTGTCGGTCTTCCAGGATTGCGCCCGCCTCCTTGTAGCCGTCGTGGCCGAAGGCCTGGAACAGCCGATCACAGAAAACCTGGGCTTCGCCTTTTTCGTCGCCCTTGAGTTTTTGAGCGTATTCGACAAAGCGCTGAAGGCGCTCGGCTTCGGCTGTTAGCATTGGTGACCTCGGCGGCTAAAGCCGCTCCATAGTCTGGCTTGATCGCAGGGCTGAAGCCCTGCGCCGCCCAAAGGCGTTCTCCGAAAGCGCGAAATCTGCGGCGATGAATTTTTCGACCTTGAGTCCTGGAGAATCGAGACCACGCGGACAGGAGTGTCCGCGCCACATTGGTTGCCTCGGACGCGCATACCGGCTTGGTAGAGAATGGCGCGTGTGGGCGACTGGAAAATGATGTTGTCGCGGGGGTAGCCCTTTTCGAGCTTGAGTTTGACTTCCTTTTCGAGGTCGTCCTTTTCGTCCTTGGCTTCCCAGTAGCCGTGGGGCAAGTGGAAGGTATCGACCAATGCGCCGTCGACGATGACGGAGGAGCCGCGGGCGCGCTCGATGCGGTACTCGGGGACGAGGGTGAGATGGACTTTGCGACCGCACTTGGCGAGAAGGTCCTGGAAGGCGCTGCGGACGGCCATTTCGTGGTCGACGTAGAGGTGCCCGAAGTGGCTGAGAGCCTGATAGTAGGCGGTGACGGGCGCGTGCGTCGGCTTGAGGTTGAGCTGCATGGTTCTAGGTAAGTTTATCTTGTGTGGCGTGGCAGGAGGGTTGGCTAGTGAGGGGCTGGTGATTCGCCGGGTTTCGGAACACCTTACCTCGGGGGCTAAAGCCCCTCGTTCTAGGGACGCTGACGCGGGCCTGAAGGCCCGCTCTACCGTGTCGTGGA
>JAYTQD010000365.1:0-3707 GCA_043746935.1 Acidobacteriaceae bacterium
ACCCCTGACGGCAGCGCTCGTCGGCGGCCCCGAGGTGCGTCTCAGCGACGGCCCACGCGCCCTCGAGCCAGTGGAGCCAACCCAAGCTGATTCGGCGCTCCAACTCGAGCGCCGCGTCGGCGCGCCGCGCCGCGAGCAGGTGGCGCGTCGGCCCCCAGGGCACCACGCCGGGCTGATACGCGGACAACGCCTTGCGCACTCGCCCCAGCGCGACGCGGAACCCGGCATCGGGGTCGAGTCCCGGCGGCAAGTCGAGTTGCCGGGGGGCAAGGCGGAGGGTGTTGCTGCGTTCGTACATGAGGCGGGCCTCTCCGGTAGAGGTGTGGATGCGTTTGTTTAGCCGCGACGCGACGCGAAGCGCGGGCACGACAAACGGCGCATAAAAACAGCCCGCTTCCCTTTCGGGAAGCGGGCTGGAAAAATCCGGCGATAACCTACTTTCGCGTTGGACACACTATCATGGGCCCGAGGTGCTTAACGGCCGTGTTCGGAATGGGAACGGGTGTGGCCACCTCGGTATCGTCACCGGAAGGTCGCTTGCAGCGGCCGCCGTCGCGACGATTCGCGGACGGCGGGGCTGCGGTATAAAACAGGCAGGGTAAGCGAGAGCATTTGTCTCAGAGCCGTATCGTCCGGTTTCCGCGTGCGAGTGCGTCGCACGGGGAGTGTTGGACGAGGAGAGGATCAATGCGGCTAAGCGTTCGGCTGTTAGTACCGGTTAGCTGAAGCCATTGCTGGCCTTGCACACCCGGCCTATCGACCTGGTGGTCTTCCAGGAGCCTATGCACATAAAGTGCGGGAGACCTGATCTTGCGGAAGGTTTCACGCTTATATGCCTTCAGCGTTTATCCCGGCCGAACGTGGCTACCCAGCGGTGCCGCTAGCGCGACAACTGGTACACCAGGGGTCCGTCCTTCCAAATCCTCTCGTACTATGGAAGGGGTGCCGTCAAGATTCCTGCGCCCACAGCAGATAGGGACCGACCTGGCTCACGCCGGTCTGAACCCAGCTCGCGTACCACTTTAATTGGCGAACAGCCAAACCCTTGGGACCGCCTTCAGCCCCAGGATGTGATGAGCCGACATCGAGGTGCCAAACCGCATCGCCGCTATGGACGCTCGGATGCGATCAGCCTGTTATCCCCAGCGTACCTTTTATCCGTTGAGCTATGGCCCTTCCACACGGAACCACAGGATCACTTAGACCGACTTTCGTCTCTGCTCGTGCTGTAGCACTCGCAGTCAAGCAGGCTTATACCTATACGCTCGACGTCCGATTGCCAACCGGACTGAGCCTGCCTTTGTACTCCTCCGTTACTCTTTTGGAGGAGACCGCCCCAGTCAAACTAACCGCCTAGCAGGGTTCCCCGCCCAGATTCATGGGTCGGGGTGAGATGACGAACGCAAACAGGGTGGTATTTCACATTGTGGCTCCCCTTCGGCCGGAACCGAAGGATCAACGCCTCCCACCTATGCTACGCAGTCCGAGCCCGGCATCACTACCAGGTTATAGTAAAGGTGCATGGGGTCTTTCCGTCTTGCTGCGGGTAGACGGTATCTTCACCGCCACTTCAATTTCACCGAGTCTGCGGTTGAGACAGAGCTCAAGTCGTTACGCCGTTCATGCGCGTCGGAACTTACCCGACAAGGAACTTCGCTACCTTAGGACCGTCATAGTTACGGCCGCCGTTTACAGGGGCTTCGGTCGCCAGCTTCAGGACGAATCCCTGACCGGCTTCCTTAACCTTCCTGCACCGAGCAGGCGTCACTCCGTATACATCCTCTTGCGAGTTAGCACGGAGCTGTGTTTTTGATAAACAGTCGCCCAAGCCACTTACTGTGCCCTCTCATTGCTGAGGAGGGACCACTTATCCCGAAGTTACGTGGTTATTTTGCCTAGTTCCTTAACCGCAGTTCTCTCGAGCGCCTTAGGATATTCTCCTCACCTACCTGTGTCAGTTTTAGTACGGACGACCCTCTCGTCCCCTGAACGCTTTTCTCGAATCCCTCGCCTCAGACTTCGGCAACAAAACGGCCTCGATCTTGCGAAACCTCCACGACTAATCGGAGGATCTGTTTAGAGAGACTACACGCTCAGGTTCAATCTTAAGGGCCGGTGCGGGAATATTAACCCGCTGTGCATCGGCTACGCCTTTCGGCCTCGTCTTAGCTCCCGACTAACCCTGGGCGGATTTACCTTCCCCAGGAAACCTTAGGTTTTCGGCGTGCAGGATTTTCACCTGCATTATCGTTACTCATACCGGCATTCTCACTTGCACACGCTCCACCGCTCCTTACGGTACGGCTTCGACGCGGAGTGCAACGCTCTTCTACCGAGTCAATAAATTGACTCCCACTGTTTCGGTATACGACTTATTCCCGATCATTTACGGCGCTGCTCTGCTCGACTAGTAAGCTATTACGCACTTTTTAAATGGTGGCTGCTTCTAAGCCAACATCCTAGCTGTCTCAGCAGAACAACTTCCTACCGAACTAAGTCATATTTTGGGACCTTAACAGGTGGTCTGGGTTGTTTCCCTCTTGACCGCGAAGATTATCCCTCGCGGACTCACTCCGGAGATAAGCCCGTCAGTATTCGGAGTTTGATAGGAGCGTGTAGGCGGGTAGCCCCACGTCTCCTTTCAGTAGCTCTACCCCTGACGGGTATTTGCTCCAGGCTGCCCCTAAAGGCATTTCGAAGAGAACCAGATATCTCCCCGTTTGATTAGACTTTCACTCCTCCCCACAAGTCATGCCAGAACTTTTCAACGTTCACGGCTTCGGTCCTTCTGTCCCTTTTACGGGACATGCAACCTGCTCATGGGTAGATCACGGGGTTTCGGGCCATATGCCTGCGACTTCTGGACTTGCGTCCGACGCCATCTTAAGACTCGCTTTCGCTACGGCTCCGCTGCTAAACAGCTTAGCCTTGCCGCAAACATATACTCGCCGGTCCATTATGCAAAAGGTACGCCGTCATCCATTGCCCTTGCGGGCCATAGGACTCCGACCGCTTGTAAGTGTATGGTTTCAGGTGCTTTTAACTCAGCTAATAGCTGTGCTTTTCATCGTTCAATCGCCCTACTTGTTCACTATCGGTCATCGAGGAGTATTTAGCCTTACCCGGTGGGCCGGGCCGCTTCGCACGGAGTTCCACGAGCTCCGTGCTACTCTGGAGAGCACATGTTAACGGGGACCTGTTCCTGTCGCATACGGGACTTTCACCCTCTACGGTGCGACTTTCCAGACGCTTCCGCTAGGAACGGTTTTGTAACCCCTCAGTGCTTCCGCAACCCCAGGACGAATCCTGGTTTGGGCTATTTCCGATTTCGCTCGCCGCTACTCACGGAATCGATGTCTCTTTCTTTTCCTACGGGTACTTAGATGTTTCAGTTCCCCGCGTTCGCTCTACCCCGACTATACATTCATCGGGGAGTAACCGGCTATGAACCGGCTGAGTTTCCTCATTCAGAAATCCTCGGATCGACGCCTGTTTGCCGGCTTCCCGAGGCTTATCGCAGGCTACCACGTCTTTCGTCGCCTCTCGATGCCAAGACATCCACCATACACCCTTAGTAGCTTGACCACATTTATCGATCACCGTCAACGGAAAACCACAGTCTCGCAAGCGTCAACCAAGGTGGGAACTAACCACCACGATCAACCCTCGCGTCTTTCGGTAAACCCCAGCGGGCGGGCTGGAACGGG
>JAYTQD010000366.1:0-1332 GCA_043746935.1 Acidobacteriaceae bacterium
GGCAACTTTACGGCGCGCCGTAAGCGCAGGATCAAGGTTCTATCGCGGCCAAAGCCAGCCGAACGTGCCTGCTGTTACCAGCGCGTAGATTAAGCCGTCTACGGTTGACTTGATCGTTGTGGTCCAAGAGCGGCGGTACCAGATCGACAACTGCCAGAGCGCGAGCGAATACGCGAGGAAGGCCGTGGCTCCGGCGAACCGGAAGACATGGAGGTAAGGAGCGCCGACCGGTAGCGCGCGCCCAGTGATGTACGCGGCGAAGACGCCGACCACTCCGGAATAGAGAAACCAGAGAATCAGGTTCCTTCCCATGGACGTCACGCCATTCGGAAATACGGTGACCATCAAAACTGGTCCCTTCTTCATCTTGTTGGCAAATTCAGGCGACTTCATATCTTGCATACTGGATGGCCGGGGAATCATGTAATCGCCGGGCGGGATTGCAAACGGGCGGAGCGCGTCCATTACGAGGTCCTCATCAGGAACCTTGCGATAGTCGCTTTTATGCCATGGCAACGCCATGTGAATAATGGAACTCACTACGAAGACGAACACTGACGAAAGCAGAACGGGGAGCCACAATAGGTGAAGAGCGGTCACAACGGCCTCCTATGTAAGGCTAGAATTCTCGACGGGGGCAATGTAACAGCTTCCGGGTGGCCTTGCAATCTTAAGCTAGGTGGAGGGCAAGGAGGGCTTTTCCTGTGGCGTCTTATTGAAGAGAAGATCCACTACCAATAACATCGCTCCGACAACGATCACGCTATCGGCGAAGTTAAACGCGGGCCATTCGTATTGGTGGTAGTAGAAAAGTAAGAAATCGGTAACTCGATGATGCAGCAGCCGGTCCCACAGATTTCCAACCGCCCCGCCCAGAATCAACGCTAAACCGACACTGGTGGACGAAAGTGCACGGCTGCTCTTCCACAACAGTACCGACACGGGCACGAGCGCCACAATCGACAGCGTGATGAGCAAGCCTAGTTTGAGTGGTGTGGGCGTCTCGGAGAAGAAGCCAAATGCCGCGCCCGGGTTCTCTAAATGGATCAAACGGAAGAATCCGGGAACGATGGCAATGCTGTCGTGCAGCTCAATCTTGCGCTGTACCTGCCACTTGGTGACGCGATCAAGGACCAACGCCGCCACGCTGATGAGGAAATAGAAAGAACGACCCAATCGGATTTTCGACATCAACTCTTTACCGGCTCCCCTTAATTTCCTGTAATTCCGTGCTACACCGCTCGCACACCGTAGGGTAGGCCGTGTCTTCGCCCACGTGGGTTGAGTAGTTCCAGCAACGCTCGCACTTCACGCCGTCGGCTTTGCTCACCT
>JAYTQD010000367.1:0-3698 GCA_043746935.1 Acidobacteriaceae bacterium
TCCAGCGGTCGGCCAGCCGATTGGGCAAGGCGCGCCGGAATGCGCCCTTGGCGGCTGCCGCATCCCGACGAGCATTCACTTCCCGCAGCGGCGCGGTGAAGTCTTGACCGGGGGCAAGATCGATAAAAATAGGCGCGGGCGCTTGCCAGTAGGAAGAAATCTGCAAGATGGCGGGCCCGCTCAGCCCGCGATGCGTAATCAAAACCTTCTCCCGAAACGGCGGAGCTTCGCCCTGCGCCACGGAAACAACGGCCTCGGCAGAGACACCAGCCAGATCACAGTAACGCTCGCGGTCTTCGGGTTTCAACGTGAACGGAACCAGCGCGGGGCGGCACTCCACGATGGCGTGTCCGAACTGCCGCGCGAGATCGTAACCAAAAGATGTTGCACCCATCTTTGGAATCGAAAGCCCGCCCGTCGCGACAACCAGCGATGTAGTGTGCAACTCATGCCCCGCGGCTAGTAAAGTGAAACCATCGCCGAGCCGCGCTTCCGTAGCTCTCGCGTTCAACAGAATCTCAACCCCCGCTTCCTGGCACTCTCTCTCCAGCATGCTGACGATCTCTCGCGCCGAACCATCGCAAAAGAGTTGGCCGAGCGTCTTCTCGTGGTAAGGGATGCGATCCTTCTCTACCAGCGCAATAAAATCCGCAGGAGTGTAACGAGCCAGCGCGGACTTGCAGAAGTGGGGATTCGCTGAGAGAAAGCTTTCCGGTTGGCAGTACAGGTTCGTGAAGTTGCAGCGCCCGCCGCCGGAGATAAGGATTTTTTTGCCAACGCGGTCCGCGTGCTCCAGCACAAGAACCTTGCGGCCGCGCCGTCCAGCTTCGCGGGCACACATAAGGCCAGCAGCTCCGCCGCCTAGGATAATGACGTCGAAATGTCGGATCACGCGCGAAAGTACTCCCGTATCCATACTAGCTTGCGCCCAGCGCTTTCCACTTACGTCCATGTTCGAGTCGGGCGCTGATATATTTGAGAGGTTCGCCAAACCACGAATTGCATGCGTCCAGCCACTACCACTCCGAATCAACGCGAAGCCGCCCTCATCGCCCGTATCAAGGCGGGCGAACGCAGTCTCTTTTACGAACTGATTCAGCCCTATCAACGCTCGGTCTATGCAGCGGCGTATTCCGTGGTGGGCAACGCGACCGACGCCGAAGATGCGGCCCAGGAAGCCTTCTTAAAAGCCCTGACACATATTGGCCAGTTCCGCGCCGAAGCAAAATTCAGCACGTGGCTGGTTCAGATTGCGCTCAACGAAGCGCGGCTGCGCATCCGCAAGGATCGCAAGGGACTGTATTCGTCGATTGACGAGGGTGTTCAGGATGACGGCGGAGAATACTGCCCCATCGATTACGCGGACTGGCGCGAGATTCCCTCAGAAACCTTGCAACGCAAAGAACTCAAAGACGTATTGCAGCGGGCATTGGACAAATTAAAACCCATCTACCGCGAAGTTTTAATTCTGCGTGACGTGGAGCATCTGAGCATTGCCGAAACCGCCGCGGCCCTGGACATTACGGAATCTTCGGTAAAAACGCGGCTGCTGCGAGCGCGGCTCATGATGCGCGATGCGCTGGCTCCAGGGTTTGATGGCAATTGGAGCCTGGGTTCACCGACCTACAAAAAAGTACGTCCGTTCTAAAACTGGTTCTTGGGGCGCCGTACGACGGCGCCTCTACTGCAAGCCGGACTGCGTCAACTTCACCGCGCAAAATAAGTTCGCGCCGCAAGGAGACGCCGGACTCGCACCCAAGGTTCCAAAATAGATACTGGCCGCCTGCGGGCTGCTACTGGCGTTGTCGATGGTAATCGCGCTCGTGCCGCCAATTTCATTCGTCGCCGTCGCCACTGGAGCGGTGGCATTCGAAGTGATCCTGGCGTTGATGTTCCACATTGTCATGAGGTTCGCGCCGGTCGTCCTGCCGAAAGCTCCCACTCCGGCAAACAACCGGTCGTTGGTTCCGTCATAAAATGAAGTGAGCGGCGAGCAGATCCCAGCCGGATTCGCCGCGCTATTGATCAAAATGTCGTTGGACATCGCGGGCGTCGTATTCATCACGCCGGATGCATTGAACGTGAGTGTATACAGCGCCGGACTGGATCCGGAATTCGTCTGGTTCCCGCAGACGTAAAGCGCTCCCCCGCTCGGCGCGCTAAAGTATGCGTTGTCGAAATCTCCTACCCAGATAAAGCTGGAGGTGTTCTTGGCGCCAATCAAGGCGTCTGTGTGTGTGGCCATCGTTAACGGAATTTGCGAAACAATCGCATTCCTGCTGGCATTGTTATTATTCGAGAACACGTATATGACGCCGTTCGTCGAGTCCACCATCGGTGACAGAATAATCGACCGGGTGGTGGCGGAAATCTGAATCGATCCCGCCGCCGTAAACGAGGTCGCTCCGGGGGTATAGGCAAAAACCGACTTGCTGTCGGAAACGTAAACTTTGTTCGATACCGAATCGTACACGGGAGACGTAAGCATCGCTCCAGCCGTAACCGTCACGCAATAGTCCAGCGTCGGTGTACCGTTGAAGACACTTTTAACGTGGTAGAGCACACCGTTATTTGCCGCCAGATACACAGCATCGGCGTTGTAGTCGACGTAGGGCGAGGCATTGCCGTCGCTGGCGCCATTCGCGGCGCAGCCCGCCGTAGTGATGTTGGTATAGTCCAGAGTTGTTGCCGAAGAAGCACCGTTCGGAGCGACCGCACCAGTAGTGGCATCGGTTCCCTGCCCCGCGCCCGTGGCCCAGGTAAGAACGTGGAATATAGCGCGTCCGCCTCCCGGCGTCTCAATGAACGCGACCTTCTTGCCGTCCAGGGAAAGCGCAGGGGAAAGGTCGCTGCCCGCGGTTCCCACGGCGTAGGACCACATAAAGGTCGGGGTTGTCCGGTTGCACAGCGATGTTCCTGGACCGGAATACAAATTGTTGAACGCAACCACGTTGGCCTGAGTGCCTGCCGCCGCGATCGTGCCTCCGCCAATTAAAAAAACGACAAAATCGTTGGTGCAGTCGGGGGGCTTATTGATATCGAAAGAAAATTTGGCTGGAGCTTCGGCCAGCGGCATGCCACCGTTGGGGCCAAGGGAAACGGCCCAATCAATCTTCGAGTGCCGATTCTTGGTCTTGGCCACCAGACCGACGGGCGGAAGAATGCGAGCACGACGGCTGCCTAGGACGCTCGAATCCGCATTCGCCGCTGGCGCCTCCTGCGGAATGCGGCCCAATCCCAGCATTCCAGCATTGCGCGACAACCAATTATTCAAGCTGCGCGGATCGCGCTGCGACGCTGCGATATTTTCCGGAGTCCCACCATTGGTGAAAAAAATGTGACGATTGCTCCAGTCCTGAACGACGCTAAGACGTAAGGAGGAAGGATTCGATACGGGCGTAACTTCCTGAGCAGCAGCAATCCGCCCACTCCCTGCCAGCAAAACAGTTCCGATCACACCCACTAAAAAGCCCCGCGAGGGCTTGCTGGAAAGCATGGAAAACATTTGGTTTCTCCCTGCGATAGTCCGACATCGCCAGATCTTTCATCGAGCAGTCTTCAATAGCCAGTTTAAAGGCCCACTATGGGAATCGCCAACATGACCTTCGTCACTCAGATTAGCACCGCAAAGCTCCCACGGAAGGCCACTTTCGGGCAATCCCGCGCACAATCCCGAAGACCACCACGGAATATCGTGG
>JAYTQD010000368.1:0-1326 GCA_043746935.1 Acidobacteriaceae bacterium
TTCAACTGCTTCGCTAACTTGCGGCACTCCTTGTCAGTGCGCCCAGAAAAATCAATCAAAGCATGCGACGGAAAGCCGGGAAGCGGGTCCGGTGCGCTAGACAATCCGACGTTTGACACTTCCGTGCAATTGACACCCCACACACAACACGACTCGTTCTTGAGAACGGTCGTGTAATGGACATACGAGTCCGCAGGCGATATCTGATCGCCATCGTAGACCGAAGGTTTACCCTGATCTTTTGGAAATGGCAAAAAAGCCTGGCTCGTCAGTTGTCCATTGGGATAAAAATTCGGATGAATCTGGCGCAGCAACACCGTGCGCGGGGTCATACCGGGGGCTCCTTGATCTGCTCACTCAAGAACGCAAAAAACTGCTCCCATGCAGTGTTGTCCGCCAATCGAAACTCCTTTTCAATCTCGATTCCGTCAGCTCCGAAGGAGTGGAATTCAGCGCCAAGTTGCGCCAACAAAAGGTCCACCGATGGATGACCGGGCGCGGTCCATTCGAGCAGAATGTTACCGGCAGGCGTGGGAACAATCGCCGGTAGCGGAACGCTTTCGGGAAAATGCGCCTCAATCTTCTCCGAGACCAGTGCAAGCTGATCTGAATCCAGGGCCACGCCATCGCCATCGAGCCACCCATCCTTGAATTCAGCGAGTTCGTCCAGCCTCTTCACCAATTCATAGTTCCTCTGAATTTCCAGCGACTCCACCGCCACTACTTTCTGCAACGCATCCCATGAGTCGAACGTTGCGACGCCTTTCAACGTAACTTGATGCCGGGGTCGCCCACCAAATTCTCTCGCTTTTGCATGAAAGCTCTCCGGCATCGACACAACCGTTGAACTGCCGTTAGCCAGCCGAAGGCGGACACTTGATTTCTCCCAGTCTGCCTCGCCAATTGATCCAACCAGTTCGATTTCCCGTTCATAAACCTTGTCGGCGGCAAGAACCAGTCGCTTGCGCCGCTCGGGCGTAAGAACAGCAGGAGCGGCCCCAGCGCGTGGAAGTTCCAGGGACTCATCACTTCTGAGGGATCGCCCTAACTGGTTGAAGTGCACCAAAAGCTCTCGCGGAAAATCAACTGGCAGTTGGCCATCGTGGGACGCGATGCAGTCGCCGATCAGATCGCGGGCGCGCTCAAAGTACGTAAGGGTTCCACCCGTCAAGCTAAGCACCCCGGCCACCACCACCGATAGCAGTGGCCGAGCAGAACCCGGATCGATCTTCTCGAGATGCAAATGGAAGTCGGCAGTAAACCCTTTCGGTATACGTTGCCGGTCATGGTGCTCTTTCAGATAAAGGTGCTTCGCCAGCTCGATCA
>JAYTQD010000369.1:0-1326 GCA_043746935.1 Acidobacteriaceae bacterium
CTTTCGCTATTTCTTCTGCCATCGTTTTTCCCCTTGTTGAAATCCCGCCGGAGTTGCTATACTCGCCGCCGTTGCTTCAGGAGACTTTTTCTCCTGCCCAAGTCATCGTTAGTTTGCACTCTTGCTACTGGGCCACACGGATCCCAGCGTTCCTAAGGAGAAGCCGCGATGTTCGATGAGAGAAAGTTCTATATGCGCGATGACGAGATGGACGAGTTCGGCGATACCGGCGCTTACGGCGATCCGGTCGAAGAAAACTTTGAAGAAGAGGAAGAAGAGTCCGACGTCGCTATGACAGAGGACGAAGAAGAAATGATGCCGGCCAAGCCCGTGGCCGCCGCGTCGGTGATCGCGAAGCCCGCGCCTCCGCCTCCAGCAAAGAAAGCGCCGGCTCCTAAACCGCCAGTCCCTAAGAAGGCAGCTCCCAAGAAGGCAGCGCCGAAAAAGAAAGCTGCCAAGAAAAAGACTGCTCCCAAGAAGAAAGCCGCCAAGCCCGCGAAGAAAAAGGCCACCAAAAAGAAAACAGCCAAAAAGCCCGCGAAAAAAGCAGCCAAGAAAAAGGCAGCTCCAAAAAAGAAAGCAGCCAAGAAAAAAGGCCGCAAACGCTAGCGCTCATGTAGGCCCAGGCGCCCTCGCCTGGGTGGCAAAGGCATTTTGCTGAAATCAAAACAAAGCGCGGACAGATTATGTCCGCGCTTTTGCTTTATACATCCATGAAATCCGGGTGCCCCGTCCTTGTCGCGTTCTCTGCGACAGGGCGGGCAGGGGCTATATTCCAAAACTATTTCTTTACTACATCCAAACACTTCCGGTAAAGCTCCAGCAACTGCGCCGTATATTCCTCCGGCTTGCTCGTCGCCCCGCTCCCTTGAAATCCGGCCCCGCTCACCGCCGCCGCTTTGCCATATCCGGCCGTCATGGCCACAAACTTCATCAGATCGAGCGCAATATCTTCATTCCGCCGTCCACCCGCTCCTGCTCCGCCATCTTTCCCCGGTGTTTCTTCCATGAAAGTCTCCTGAGTGTCTGTCGGCTATCGGCTGTCGGCTCTCTGCCAATCCACCCGTCCAACGATGCCGTCTTGTCGATGATAACAAACAAAAAATTGTCGCTCCCGGTCCTCGCCTCAGGGTGCCGCTGACAGCCGATAACCGACAACGCTCTGGTATTCTTGAATCTCCATGCTCGACGATCCCAAGAACCCCACACGCGCCCGCGACCACCTCGCCAACGAACGCACGTTCTTGGCCTGGGTCCGCACCGGCCTTGCCATCATTGTTTTCGGATTCGCCCTCGGGCGCTTCGGCGTAGCCGTGCAACAGTTCT
>JAYTQD010000370.1:0-1324 GCA_043746935.1 Acidobacteriaceae bacterium
TCCGCGCCGGGCACGGCGGGGAAGGCAATTCCTCGCGCGACCGGAGGCTGTGGCAGTTGTGGCGACCCACGCGGCCCAGGCGCCTGCTCGATGAATTGATTTAGGGCGCGTGAGGAATCGTCGCTTCGCGCTCGCTCCAGTGCTCTACAATGTCCCGCACAACTTTATCGCCAACAGATTGCGCCGCTTCTAGTGCAGGCATATAAGCCGAATAGTTGCCGGAAGCAATGCCAGCCAGACTCTCCGCGGCGGATGCTCCCGGAGCTTCGCGGTCAAAATTGCTGACTGTCCGCAACACCAGCACACGTTGCAGATCGACCCGTGCTGCTTGGCTCAGGAACGTCAGCGATTGTAACGTACCGGAGTCTTCCATGGCTGAAACCATGTAGTTGCCTTTGCCGCCGGTGAAGTAGCGAGTCCAGGCGTTGGCCCACTCATCCATTTTCGAGCCATGCCAGAAGGTGCCCGCCGAGAGAGTGTCGCCTCGAGTCACAAACGGCGGCTTTTGCGCGTTGGGGAAGCCGACGAACCGTGCCCGCGATGCGCGCAAGGCGTCCGAGTCGGTGAGGTGCACGTCTTTGGTGAGCTGAAATGCCCAGCCGACCAGACCGGGGTTGAGCGTGTAGGCCTCGCCGTCCGTAGCGTTGGCAGGAGCCTCATAGGGTTTGCTTTTCCAAAGTGGAACATAACCCGTCGGCCAGCCTTCCGGAATCTGCCGCGCGTCAATCTCAAACGCCAAGTCGCCATCCAACACGTGATCCGACCACACCGCCGAGCCTACGGATACATCCGCCGGGTCTCCGCCAGCAATCCCAGCGACGATCCAATAAGCCTTGGAGAGGTCGAAACGCGGGTCCAGGCCCAGCGCCATCACCGATGCCGCCGCCTTCGCGGTTCCCATGCCGGTGACGATGCCGAGCACTCCGTCCTTGTTCAGGCGGACATGGCGATTGCCGGCTGGCAGCGGAAGAATCTGGTCCAAATGCTCGCGTTCCACCCAAAATTGAAACTCACCAGGAGTGTCCCCTGTGTCTTCTCCCTGTTCAAACATGGTAACCACGACAACCTTGATGCGGAGCGGGGAAGGCGCGGCTGGAGTCTGTGCGAACAGAAAATCTGGGAGAACCAAGAGACAAACGGAGAGGATGAATGTTCGAACAGACCATGAGCTGAAATGACGCACGCAGGCTCCAAAATTCCGAAATTGCGGCTGGTGCTGACGAGGAAAAACTGGAGCCGACGACCAGAGTTGAACTGGTGACCTGCCGATTACGAATCGGCTGCTCTACCAACTGAGCTACGTCGGCCCGCAGTGAAAATTGTA
>JAYTQD010000371.1:0-1318 GCA_043746935.1 Acidobacteriaceae bacterium
ATTGCTCCCCGCCAACTGGAAATCAGCCACCACGTAACGCTCGCCCAAACGACTCCCGCTCAAGCTGCCGGAGCGGCATGGGTTGGCCGGACGCATACGTTGAACTCACGTAGCGGTGCGTTTGAAACCACTGCTGTCCAAGACGATTTCAGAGCACTTTCGTGAGGTGTATAGCCGCTAACGGCACGGATTGGGCGAGCATGGGCGGGCGGTCCTAGTAGAGTTGGAGGTGCAAACCGAAACCAACCGAAAGGACGTACCCACCCATGAATCGAGTATCGAGCATTTTTGCGCAAATTATGAAGTTCTTCCCTCGAACCGTTTTCGACGCCGCTGTCAGAAAGCATGGCGCCGAGAAACACGCCAAGGGGATGACCTGCTGGAGCCAATTCATCGCGTTGATGTTCTGCCAACTTGGCGGAGCGCGTTCGTTGCGCGAGATCATTGGCGGACTGGCCGCTAGCGAGGGCAAGTTGAGGCACTTGGGCGTGAACAGCGCTCCGTGCCGTTCCACTCTGGCATACGCCAATCAACACCGCCCATGGCAACTGTACCGGACGCTGTTTGAGCAACTGGTCGAGGTATGCCAACTGGAGGCGCGCTCCAAAAGGCGGAAGTTCCGTTTCCACCACCCGTTGCTGAGCCTGGATTCGACCGTGATTCCCCTGTGCCTAAAGGTATTCAACTGGGCAGCCTACACCAGGACTAAGGGGGCGGTGAAGCTGCACACGGTGCTGGACAACCGCAGTTTTCTGCCGTGCTTCGCCGTGATGACGGACGGCAAGACGCCCGACATCAAAGTGGCGCGAGGCCTGAAATTTGAGGCAGGCACTATTCTGATCATGGATCGTGGCTATGAGGACCACCGCTGGTGGGAACGACTGACCCAGGAAGGCGTGTTCTTCGTCACCCGCCTGAAGGACAGTACCGTCTATGGGCTTGGCGACAGGCGCCCCAAACCGGCCGATCCCATCCTGCGTGACGAGTTGATCGAGCTGAACCAGAAGAAGGGGATGAAAGGTCGCCTGCGGCTACGGCGCATCGAAGTCTGGCTGGAGGAGAAGCAGACCACGATCGTGTTCGTTACGAACAATTTCAAACTGGCTGCCTCGACCATCGCTGCCATCTACCGGGACCGCTGGCAGATAGAATTGCTATTTAAGGCGATCAAGCAGTCACTACGCATCAAAACCTTCATCGGGACCAGCGAGAATGCAGTCCAGACCCAGATCTGGACCGCGCTGATTGCGATGGTGCTGCTACGGTACCTGCAACTGCGCAGCACATGGAAATGGAGCCTCTCCAACCTCGTCGCCCT
>JAYTQD010000372.1:0-3670 GCA_043746935.1 Acidobacteriaceae bacterium
TGCTCGTATGGCGCACCTGAACCACAGCGCCGCTAAATGGCATCTCTATGCCGTCAACGAACGCGAAGACTCCCTCGTCGAACTGGATTGCCGTGATCGCGGCAATATCGAAACTCGCCTCGTTCGTTGTACCGACGAACCCGCCGCCCGCGAACGCTTCCGCCCCGCCATCGAGGAAGTCCACGCCATCCTCCCCGAAGCCGAAACTGCGATTCTTTCCGCTGGAGAAATCGCCTTCCGTCACCTGGGCCTCGAATTCGCCCGCGCCCGCTGGCTTCCCGAACCAGGCTCGTTCCGTAATCGCAACGAAATTGTTTTTGGCCTGGGCGCTGAAGAAACCGCTCTCACCGACCACACCCGCGAACGCTTCATCCGCCGCGTCCACGAAATCGCCGAAGTTCGCCACGCCGAAGGTCCGCGCGACCACCCGCTCTTCCGCTTGCACCCCGAACGCTGGCTGGAAAGGCTAGCCCTGGGCAACATCCACGCCCTCGACAAGCGCCTCGACTCCGCCTGCTGTTACAGCCAAATGCCCGCTTTTTCCGCTGCCGACCGCGCCATGATCGACATCCTGACCATCACGCGCGAGGGCCGCTTAGCCGTTCTGGAACTGAAAGCCGAAGAAGACATCCACCTGCCCCTGCAAGGTCTCGACTACTGGTCCCGCGTGGCATGGCACCACACCCGCGGAGAGTTCCAGCGCTTCGGCTACTTTCCCAACCGCGAACTCTCCCCCGCAGCCCCGCTACTCCTTCTCATCGCCCCCGCACTCCACGTCCACCCCGCCACGGACACACTCCTCCGCTACCTCTCCCCCGAAATCGACTGGCTCCTCCTCGGCATCGACGAGCGTTGGCGCGAAACCCTCCGCGTTATCTTCCGCAAACGCCCCGGGCCAGGACCGGTTGCCCAAAGTAAGGCCAGCCAGCGAGAAGTTGCATAAGTGTAAAATAAACAGAGATGTACTTGCGAGGTACCATGAAGAGAACGAAGCTTGAAACGGCCAGACTGCTGGCAAAAGGTCATTTTCAGGTTGAACCACAACTCAAACGAGTCCACCTCATCGAGTCCGACGATGACCACGATCTGACAATCAAGTTGTTAGAGGTCGTCGAAGGAACGATTGAACGAGGTATCGAACCGATTGCGTTTCCTCCTGATCTAGCACGGGGCATCGAATACCCGTCCGAGATCATCGAAGTGTCGCCGAGAGAATATGCCGACATTTTGGCGGGAAAACTTGACCTCGGGAGTCTCGGTAAAATGGGCCAAGAGCTGCCAGCCTAGTTGCAGGAGGCACTGAGTGCCAGCGGCGAACAATGACTGGGCCCGCGGCTACGCGAAGCAAGCGCTGTCCGATCTTCGTGTGTACGAGTTGCTCCTTAGTAAAAGTGCGGATAAGTGCCACCGCTTGCACTTCCTTCAGATGACAGCCGAGAAGACGCGCAAGGCCTATTTGGCCACGAAAAGTGGCATGAACGTGAAGAGAACTCATGCCTGTGTGGAGCGCCACCTTCCCATCATCGCTCGGAACTTCTACACTGTCATCAACGACAACAACCAGCTACCAAACTGGGAGAAGTCGGTGATCAGCCGACTCTCCCGTGAGATCGAATTATTAGCGCCGGCTTGCGATGACAATAATTCCCGCCGGGACAATAGCGAGTACCCTTGGGAAGATGCACAGGGAAATGTCTGTATTCCTTGTGCCTACAACTTCCCAAACCTCAACGACGAAAGTCGAGTCATTGTTCGATTAATCCGTTTGATCCGCAAGGCATTGGAAACATACGCCTAAGCACCTCACCCAGCGCCAACCTCTTCCTTCTCCCCCCGCCAAACCCGCCCAATCCCGCGTACCACGCGCCGCATGGGCAACTGCCCTTTCTCATCCGCCACAAAAATCTCCCCCAACCGGCTCGATCGGTAGTACCAGCGCTTCAAAATCGCCAAATGCTCCATCGTCTCCATCGATGAAAACTCACGTGGAAAAGACTCACGTGGAAAAGACTCACGTGGGGACAGGCGCCCTCGCCTGTCCTCCGAGCGAAGCTCAATCAAAGCCGCCTCCACCCGAGACTCCATCGACTGTGATTTCGCATGTTCCACCGGCTGAATCAGAAAATTCTGCGGCCCTTCAATTCGCCCCTGCTGCACGCGAAACAGCGCCACGGAATTTGCTTCCGCCGAAGGCTGCACCATCAGCCCCGCCAAACGGTCAATCCGTCCCACAATCTCCGGCAACTGACTGAGCAGAGGTTTCAGCTTTTCGATCCGAGAGTGCATGGCCGCGGCCTCCTCAAACGCCAGATTCTGTGCCGCATCGTCACGTTCCGTCGCCAACTCGCGCACCAGCGACTGCCCTCGCGAGTCCAAGAATCCGCGCACGCGTCCCACTTCAGCACCATAGGCCTCGTCCGTGCAGCCTTGGAAGCATGGCGCCAGACACATCTTCATCTCCGAGTAAATGCACCCCGGAAACGCCGGATCAGGATGCAGGTCCTCCACGCAGCGCCGCATCTTGAAAAAATCCAGCGAGTCGTTCAGAAACTTCTCCGCCGTCGTCCTGCCTGGAAAAGGCCCGTAGTAAAGCGACTTTCCGCCCAGCCGCCCCAGCCGCGTCGTCACCGAAGCCCGCGGATATGCGTTCTCTAAATGAAACTTGACCAGCGGCGCAAACCGGAACCGCATCCGGTCCGCATAGGTCTTAGGGAAGTTTTCCCGCAGCAGCTTGTACAGCAAGAATCCAGATTCAAAATCCGATCCCGTCCGCGCATACTCAATCCAGCGCACGCGTTCCCGCAGATTCAGCCGCCGCGAGCGTTCTTCCGGAGCACCCAGCAACCGCTCCAACCGCCGCCGCAAATTTGCCGTCTTCGTTATATAAGGTTCCGCCGCCTCACTGTCGCCCCGCAACAAAAACACCCCCGCCGCCGCTGGCACGGCAGCCAACACTTCACGATCATTTTCGGGCACAAACTCCAGCCGCTCTGTCAGCACAATACGATTCTAAGCCCCGCGTTCCCATGTTCGAATCAGGAGCGGGCAATACCCACGTAGGCCCAGGCGCCCTCGCCTGGGCGGGCAATACCCACGTAGGGGCAGGCGCCCTCGCCTGCCCACGAGCAAGAATCCTGCCGTCAAGCACCAGCAATGCGTCGGCGACTATATGATGTTTACAACCTAAATCGAGCAATACCCACGTAGCAAGAAGCCTGCCCTGAGCCCAGCCGAAGGGTGACATCCGCGACCAAAAAAAAGCGAGCTTCAGAGAGCGCGTGAGAACATAAATTAGCTCTATCTCCATTGAGGTTGTCATCCCGACCGAAGTGGAGGGACCTGCTTTTGGGCGGCGCAGGGCTTCAGACACCACGTGAACTACAATGTCGATGTCAGAAGACAGGACTCGCTCTCCCTTTCCACCACCCGGCACGGGTAGCGCCGGGTGCCCCATGCAAGCCCTCTTTTGGCTTGAGTGGGGCTCTTCGCACTGCCTTCAGACACCACGTGAACTACAATGTCGATGTCAAAAGACAGGACTCGCTCTCCCTTTCCACTACCCGGCACGGTAGAGCGGGCCTTCAGGCCCGCGTTCAGCGTCAAAAACTTGGGGCTTCAGCCCCCGAGGTAAGGTCTTCACAACCGGAGAACTATTTATGAGACCGGTACT
>JAYTQD010000373.1:0-3669 GCA_043746935.1 Acidobacteriaceae bacterium
AAAGGAAAGGCATGCCCACGGGGCCCATTTCACCAACGAAGCAGACATCCAAAAAGTTGTTCTTCCCACACTTGTCAGGCCCTTTCGAAAACGGCTCGAAGACGCGGACACCCTTAAGAAGCTGTTGGCGCTGCGGCAGGCCATTGAGAACTATCGAGTGCTCGATCCAGCCTGCGGCAGCGGAAATTTCTTGTATGTGGCCTTTCGCGAGCTCTCGAAGATTAGCTTGGATCTAATAGCTAAGGTCAGAGCGAACTTTGGAGTAGATGCCGCCAAGAAAATTGGCTTCGGCATGCCGGTGAGGACCCAACAGTTTTATGGCATTGATCACACCCCGTTTGCTACAGAACTGACGAAAGTGACGCTTGCACTCGCCAAAGAATTTAGCCTCCTCGAGGGCCAGGAGCGTTTTCGAGAGTTTCAGAGCGACCTCCTGAATCAAGCCCTACCGCTGGATAACCTCGACGAGAACATCATCTGCGGCGACGCGCTATTTATGAAATGGCCCGAGGCGGATGCAATTATTGGAAATCCCCCATTCCAGTCAAAAAACAAAATGCAAAAAGAGCTTGGACCTGAATACCTGCAAAAGATCAGGGGCGCATACCCCGACATTCCCGGCAGGGCCGACTACTGCGTCTACTGGTTCCGCAAGGCGCATGACAGTCTACAAGAAGGGCAGCGTGCAGGGCTTGTCGGCACCAACACCATCCGGCAAAACTATGCGCGCGAGGGCGGACTTGACTATATCGTCGAACACGCCGGAACCATAACGGAGGCCGTCTCCTCACAACCATGGTCCGGTGAGGCATCCGTGCACGTTTCCATTGTGAATTGGGTCAAAGGCAAAGATGACGGTCCAAAGTTCCTTTTTGAACTTACAGGCAATGATCGGCAGGGGCCATGGAAGACCTCCGAGTTACCGTCTATTAATTCGTCACTATCATTCACGACGGACGTATCAGGAGCAAAACGGCTCAAGGTCAATATCGGTTCGAAAACATGTTTCCAGGGACAGACCCACGGGCATAAGGGCTTCCTACTTTCGCCTCAACGAGCGGCGGCTCTGCTAAGAGAGGACAAGGAGAACCGCGATGTAATCTTCCCATTTCTTACATGGAACGATATGCTGTCCACGTTCCCGCCGGCGCCCAAGCGCTACGTGATCGACTTTCATCCGCGCGATCTCATTGAATCCGCAAGATACACGGCTCCGTTTGCCATGTTAAGAAAGGAGGTCTTGCCTGACCGGCAAAAAGCGGCTCAAGAAGAGGAAAAGCGGAACGCGGGCTTGCTGAAAGGCAACCCGAAGGCACGAGCGAATGTTCACCACGCTAATTTCCTGAAGCAGTGGTGGCTCCTGAGCTGGGCAAGAGCGGAAATGATTGAGGCAATACATTCGCTTAGCCGCTACCTCATCTGTGGCCAGGTGACGAAGCGACCGATATTTGAATTTGTCTCGCCGGACATTCATCCAAACGCTGCCTGCATGGTCTTTCCGTTCGAGGATGATTATTCGTTCGGAATATTGCAGTCGGCGATCCACTGGGCCTGGTTCGTGGCGAAGTGCTCGACGCTTACAGAGCGCTTTCGCTACACGTCAGATACCGTCTTCGATACCTTTCCTTGGCCGCAATCGCCAACTCCCGCCCAAGTCACGCGAGTAGCAGAAGCATCCCAGGAACTGCGCAAAGTGAGGAGAAAGGCGACGGACGAGACAAACCTAAGCCTGCGCAAACTCTACCAATTGACTGAATTGCCAGGCGAGAATGCTCTCAAGACCGCCCATGCCGACCTTGACGCAGCCGTCAGGCTAGCTTACGGAATGGGGCAAAAAAGCGACCCTCTCTCTTTTCTTCTCATCCTCAACGCCGAGATCGCGTCGCTAGAAGAGAAAGGGACTGATGTCCAAGGCCCCGGACTACCGAAGGGAATTAAGAGCGCCGCTGTGTTGATATCGACTGATCGGATGGAAGTACAACCGCTCACCCCGAGCGCGGGTGCGCCTGGCAAATCCTAGGTCGAGAGAGACACCCTCAAGCCGCAGGGCTTCCCCTCTACAACCAATTCCTCACTCTCAGCGGCATCCCGCCCGAAGCCTACGAATACCGCCTCGGCAACCGCTCAGCGCTGGAGTGGGTGATCGACCAATACCAGATCTCAACCGACAAGCGTAGCGGCATCACCAACGACCCGAACCGCGACGACGACCCGGAATACATCGTCCGCCTGATCGGGCAGGTCATTACGGTGAGCCTGGAAACCGTAAAGATCGTTGGCGCATTGCCGCCGCTTGGGGTGTAAGCGGGGTGGATTGGCTTCCCTCTGAAGCCGGGGTGCCCCATGCCGGGTGCCCCGTCCTTGTCGCGTTCCTCAGCGACAGGGCGGGCAGCGATGCTCTGACACCAGGACGCGGGCTGGCCCAGGAGAGGCGATAGCGCGCGCCGTCTCGTTGCTCCCTTAACACGTCGTCCCCCAAAACCCGCGCCCAGCCACGAAAGCGCCTATTTTGTTACACC
Organism: Acidobacteriaceae bacterium; assembly: GCA_043746935.1. Taxonomy (GTDB): domain Bacteria; phylum Acidobacteriota; class Terriglobia; order Terriglobales; family Acidobacteriaceae; genus JANXUC01. Next base: position 2,520 of record JAYTQD010000373.1, read on the forward strand.
AAAACATCTACCAACGTACATGGCACTTTTGGGCTATAATTCGGGGACACTTGGGAACGCAAACCTGGACAACAAATGGGTAACGCTCCCCGGAAGTTTTCCTTCCCCCCAGGAGGAGCTGTTCCATGTCGTCCCGGCTGTATGCGGCCCCGTTCTTGAACTCGGATACCGAAACCACAATCCGCAGTCATACGCAAGATTTCTGCATGGCTTTTAATACTGGTAACTACGATCAGGCGTCCATTCTGTTTTCCGCCGACGGCGTCCTCATGTCTTCCAACCACCCACCTGTCCAGACCACCAAGATGATCGAGCGCGCCCTGCAACAACTCGCCGAAGCCGGCTATCAAGATCTGCGCCTGGAAACCACGCGTGTGGAAAACTCAGACGATATGGCCATGGAAATCGGCCGCTACCACCTCACCATTCACGGCCCCGACGGCGCCACCATTTCCGACGAAGGCAAATTCCTCACTACCTGGCGCCGTATGGGTGCATGGCGCATCCTAGCCACCTGCTGGAGCTCCAACCAACCCCTCGTAACATCCCACCAATCCGCCGCCTAATAAAAAAGGTGGTATCAGCGCCGTGCGGGTGCCCCGTCCTTGTTCGCGTTCTTTGCGAACACAGCTTGCCCTGAGCGAAGTTGAAGGGGCGGGCAGCTTGACTCTCCCTCAGCCGCTCACTTTCGCTTACAATCATTTCTAGACTTACGAACTAATTTCCCCCAGGAGAATATTTTCATGGAACGTAAAGGCAGCGCAGTTTGGAAGGGCGGTCTCAAAGACGGCAAAGGCACAGTCTCCACCGCCAGCGGAGTTCTCTCCAATACACCGTACTCATTCGCCCAACGTTTTGAAAACACCCCCGGCACCAACCCCGAAGAACTCATCGGAGCGGCCCACGCCGCCTGCTTCTCCATGGCCCTCTCCGGCCAGCTCGCCGCCGCCCAACTCACCGCCGATAGCATCGAAACCACCTCCACCATCACCCTCGAAAAACTCGAGTCCGGCTTCACCATCACCTCCGCTCACCTCGACGTCCAGGCTCGTGTTCCAAAAGCAGATCAAGCAGCCTTCATGAAAGCCGCCGAAGCCGCCGAAAAAGGCTGCCCCATCTCCAAAGTCTTAAACGCCAAAATCTCCATGAC
>JAYTQD010000374.1:0-1317 GCA_043746935.1 Acidobacteriaceae bacterium
GCCCCAAGCAGGTGCATGCGCTGAACCCAGTAGCTTGACAGACGGGCCAGTGGTGGAGCGCCTGCGGCAACGGACGTTGCCTCCCAACCGCGACGACTGCTGCCCAGGAACTCCAGGTGTTCCATGCTTTGCATTGGGGGCTAACGTTTGACATGAGGGGTGACTAAAAGGCGCAGCCTTTTAGGCATCCCCTCGATGGAAGGGTTAGGCGTCGCCGCGCTTCGGATGAGCCGAATAGTCTTGCACTGTTCGAGTCTGAAAGTGCTACTCGCCCCGCGCGGCCTTCAAGGCATCGAGCATGTCTTGCTTACTTGCATTTCCACCGGACAACTCTGCGGCACGACTCGCAGTCTCGTGTACTTTGGATTCGGTAACACCGTACTCCTGTGCGATTGCTTTCACCTGCGCATTTGACTCCGGCTTATTTGCAGTGAATTGAGGAGTGGGAGCTGGCGCAGGAGCTGTTGCGGGCGCCGAAGCGGCTACCTTCGCTGGAGTCACCTTGCCAACAGATTCCGAATCGTTATGAGAAGTGCAGGCGCTGACGAAGAGAGCGAGAGTCAGTACTGCGGGGGCTTTGGTCATAGTTGCGTTCTCACTGGTTTGGTTGTCTTCATGTCGCGTCGCCTCATAGAGATCCTCTAGAGCTTACTGGATACGGACGAAGAAATTGTGAATTGCGACGCCTAACGTTTGACATGAGGGGTGCGTAAAAGGCGCAGCCTTTTAGGCATCCCCTCGATGGAAGGGTTAGGCGTCACGGTGGCCGCGCTCTGAACTTGCCCAGAAAGACAGCCGAAACTCCAAACCCAACTTGGCAATTGCTAGCTGCAAACTCGGCAACAGAATGATTGAAGCCGTATTCTGTGAAATTACAAGACAGTCTAGGGCGCAAAGCTCTTCGCGTCTTGCCAAGGTGCGAATTGCCTGCTTCCGGCCTTCCAAGAGCCTGCACCAATAGCCAAGCTGAATATGCAACTCCTTCGCTTCGAGCGACTGGGGCAGCGCGCGTTTCCAGGCGCCGGACAAACGAGTGTTCGTGCCGAGAGAGTTTGGATCTCCCTTCTGCCACGACTTGCTCGGACGAAGGCGGAGTAAGTGCGTTACAGAGCGTGGAATGAGTTCCTCGCCAATGACCACGAGTGTGCAACTGCTCAGGTACTCGCGGTCTTCGGTGAATTCGTTGCTCATGACGCCTAACGTTCGAGGTGAGGGGTGGACAAAAGGCGCAGCCTTTTGGGCATCCCCTCGATGGAAGGGTTAGGCGTCTTTGGCGAGAGCAGACCAGACGCCCGTAGGATAGCCACGAACGTAGAC
>JAYTQD010000376.1:0-3652 GCA_043746935.1 Acidobacteriaceae bacterium
TTTTGAACTCGTATGCAGTTCATTGAACTTGGGGCAAGTGGTTTACGGGTTTCGCGTCTCGGTATCGGGACGGCTTCGTTCGGGTTGGAGCATTACGGCATTCCAACTCCTGGGGAAGCGTCCGTGGAATCGAATCAAGCGATCCGAATCCTCCGCAGTGCGGCGGATGGTGGCATCAATTTCTTCGACACGGCACCCGGGTATGGGCCCAGCGAGGAATTGCTGGGGCAGGCGCTCGACTCCTACAAAGATTGCATCCTGGCTACGAAAGTGGCGGTGCCGGAAGGCCTAGGGTCGATTTCTGGGCGGGAGCTGCAGGGGATGGTGAACGCGTCGCTGGATGCCAGCCGGCGAGCCTTGCGGCGGGATGTGTTGGATGTTGTGCAAATCCACAATGCAACCGTTTCTATTTTGGAAAGCAAACAACTGGTGGAGTGCCTGGAGCAGGCTCGCGAAGAGGGCAAGCTGCGGTGGATTGGCGCGTCCGTTTACGGCCCGGGAACCGCTTTGGCGGCGATTCGAACGGGAAAGATCCAAGTACTCCAGCTGGCGGTGAGTGTGCTGGACCAGCGGATGTGCAGCCAGGTTCTTCCTGAGGCGAAGAAGGCGGGAGTCGGAATTCTGACGCGATCAGCCTTGCTGAAAGGCGCACTGACCAAGCGAGCACGGTGGCTTCCGGAGAGCCTGCGACCGGTGGCGGAGGCGAGCGCGCGCGCCGTGCAAGCGCTGGATACGACCTGGGACGAGCTTCCGGCCATGGCGTTGCGGTTTTGCTTGTCGCTATCCGGGGCGCAAACGGTGCTGGTGGGAGTGCGTGGAGAAGAGGAGTTGCAAGAGTGCCTGGCGGCGGAAGCTGTGGGGCCCTTGTGCGGAAACCTGTTGAAAATTGCGCATTCTTTGGCTCTGGACGACGAGCAATTACTGAATCCGAGTTTTTGGCGCTTGGAGGAGAGTGATTACGAGCAAGGCCAGCTCTGAGCGGGGATTCTTCGCTACGCTCAGAATGACAATTTCCGGATTGTTTTTTATTAGGAACATGTTTTGGCAGAGTGGAGCGTGGAGCCCCGCCCTTTTGACTTCGCTCAGGGCACCCGGAAGTTAGAGCAGTATGGTTGCCTCTGTCGTATGCTGGAAAGGAAATTCATCATTCGTGGAGGCGGGAGTGGAATTGCATAGCGGCCCGGAACTGGCGCGAGACGGCGCAGGGCATGGAGTTATTGATTGCGGGCCGTGCGGGTTTGCGCATTTGTGGCCGAAACCCACGGCGGAAGAGCTGGCTGAATATTATTCACGTTCTTTTTATGAAACGCATACGCCGAAGGATTGGGCGGAGAAAGAAACGGCGGAGCAGCCCTATTGGGAGCTGGAATATGCGGACCGGTTAGCCGCGTTGGCTGAAATCCTGGGGAGCCCGAGTGGCAAATTGTTGGATGTGGGATGCGGCGGAGGGTGGCTGCTGGCCTACGCGAGAGCGCGGAGCTGGGAAGTGCTTGGGGTGGAGCCTTCGCATTCCATGTGGGAGAAGGCGGAGCAGCGCGCTCCAGTGCTGCTGGGAACGTTTCCTGGAGTGGATGTAAGCGGGCAGGCTCCCTTCGATGCCGTGCATTTGAAGTTGGTGATGGAACATGTTGCGGATCCATTTGAGGTTTTGCGCGCGGCGCGAGATGTATTGCGGCCGGGCGGAGTGATTGTTGTGCAGGTGCCCAACGATTTCAATCCTCTGCAACTGGCGGCGAAAGAGCTTCTGCGGAAAGAGGCGTGGTGGGTGGTGCATCCTGTGCATGTCAACTATTTCAGCTTCGAGAGCATGGAGCGAACGCTGCGGCGATGTGGTTTCGGGCCATGCCGGCGCGAGGGGACGTTTCCCATGGAATCGTTTCTGATGCAGGGAGTTGACTATATAGGGCGCGATGCGATTGGGCGCGAATGCCATGGGCGGCGAATGACGATGGAAATGAATCTGGAGAAGATGGGGTTGTCGAAGCTGCGGCGGGGATTTGCGGGCTGGCTGGGAAGTCAGGGGATTGGGCGAGAAGCGGTTGTTTTCGCGGTGAAACAGTGATTACGGGTGGCGCGGCCTGCGTCCCAAGTTCATGAAGCTTCTGCTCGTACATCCCGATGATTCACCGGTGGACGGTCCCTGGTCGGAAACGCGGTGGGACTTTGTGATCGATTTGGGCTGGGCGGGAGGCGCAACCTACCAGGAATGGGAGCGGCGAATGGGCTGTCCGGTTCGCGGCTTTCATGGGTTTGGGGAAGGGCCTAACGATTTTCGGCGGGTGGCCGAAATTTTGAGTCCGTGCCTGGGAAAGTTGGTGGACGAGCAAGGGTTGGATTGGTGGGAGATTCTTGCGCCATTGCGGATCCACGAGATGTTGCAGGTTGTGCTGGTGAAGCGGGCGTTGCGCGAAGTTGGCGCGGCGGAGATGGTGGGGACGCGATTTCATGCGGTGGCGGGGCTGTTCGCGCGAGTGGGTCAGCGCGAAATCCGATTTGTGGAGAAGCGGAGCGAGAGTGCGTTGGGGCGGCGATTTCGAAACCTGAGAGCCGCGGCGCGACGGATGACGCCAGCGCAGATTCTGCAAGTAGCACTGGACAAATGGGACATGGACTACCGGTTGAGGGCGAGGCTGACGCCGCGGGTCCGAGCTTCCGCAGAGGCGGCGGTCTTGTTGCCGTCGGGGTATGGGAACGTGACGCGGATGTTGCATGCGTATGCGGGTTTGCTGCCGGAGCGAAAGTTTGTGCTGGTGACGACGCGAAGAAGTGGGACGATGACTGGCTTGGCGGGGAATGTTCAGTCGGTGTCGTTGGCGGGGTACGCGTGGAGCGGGCTTGCGGATTCGACGCGAAGGGAAGTGCGCGCGCTTGAGGATTCGTGGGAGCTATTGCAGGAGGGGCCGCTGCGGGCCAGTGAAGAGATTGCGTGGGCGAACGAGAGTGGATGGTTCGGCGATGTTGGCACGAGGTTGGAACGGTGGTTGCGGATTCGGGATGCGTGGCGTGTTGTCCTAGATAAGGAACATATTCACGCAGTGCTTTGCGGGGATGAGAATAATCCCACCAACCGGATTCCCGTGTTGCTGGCCCGAAAGCGCAAACTTCCCACCCTCCATTGCGGACATGGAGCGCTGGATATTCTGCTGTCGTTGCGCGCGCCGGCGTGCGACACGTATCTGGTCAAAGGCGAGATGGAGCGTGACTTCATGACGCGGACATTCGCCATTGACCCCAGCCGTATCGAGGAGGGTGCGTCCGCGGAGCCTTCCTCCGGAAGTTCCCGCCGAACGACGCAGTCTGGTCCGGGTGAAACGATTGTATTTTTCTCCGAGCAGTATGAACTAACGCAGGGCCGCACTCGAATTTTGTATGAAGAGTTACTGCCGAAGCTCTGTGCTCTGGCGCGCGGTCACGGCAGGCGGGTGATCGTAAAGCTGCATCCGTTTGAATCGCCGCCGTCGAGGCGCAGGCTGGTGGACGCGGTGCTTTCCGCGGAAGAGCGGGAAGTAGCGGATCTTGTCCACGGGCCGCTCACCGAGGAACTGCTCGCGAATATCTGGTTTGGTGTGACCGTGGAATCCGGCGTGTCGGTGGATTGTGCAATTCGGGGGATTCCGTGTTTTCTTTGCGGCTGGTTTGCTACTCCCGTTGC
>JAYTQD010000377.1:0-3651 GCA_043746935.1 Acidobacteriaceae bacterium
TGGGCTACGAGATCGAGCCTGCAACTTTTGCCGCAATCCGCAAGCTGGCTCCGCAGATTCATCAGGTGAGCCGCGAGCGTGTGGCAGATGAGCTCAACAAAATGCTGACTGAAGGCCGCCCGCGCCAGGCATTCGAGCTGCTGGACGCGACCAATCTGCTGCCGGAGGTTCTGCCGGAAATCTCGGCCATGAAGGGCGTGGCGCAGCCGCCGCAGTATCACCCGGAAGGCGACGTGTGGCTGCATACGCTGCTGTTGCTGGAAAATCTTCCGCAACCTGGTTTAGGCAAGCAAGGTTCGCGCACGCAAGCTTGGGGAGCTCTGCTGCACGATGTAGGCAAGCCGCCAACGTTTCGCATCGCGCCGGATCGCATTCGTTTTGATGGTCACGTGGAAGTGGGAGTGAAGATGGCTGCGGAAATTTGTCGGCGCATGCGCTTCTCGAACTCCGATACCGAGCAAATTCTCGCGCTGATTCAGCATCACATGCGCTTCAGCGATTTGCCGCGCATGAAGGAATCGACGCTGAAGAAATTTCTGCGGCTGCCGCAAATCGAAGAGCACATCGAGCAGCACCGTCTGGATTGTGTGGCCAGCCATGGCGATCTCTCACTTTACGAGTTCGCGCGCGAGAAGCTGGCCAACATTCCTCCGGAGAAGATGCGTCCTGTGCCCTTGCTGACGGGTGCGGATCTCATCCAGCGCGGCTATGTGCCGGGGCCGCGCTTCAAACAAATTCTGGCTGCGGCGGAAGATGCGCAGCTCGAAGGCCGACTGCAATCCAAGGAGCAAGCACTGGCTTGGGTGCGGCAAGATTTTCCGCTTTAATTTCCGCTCCAATTTCCGTTCAGCAGCATGGGGCGCGCGGATGCTGGAAACGGATGCTAGAATCGGTGTTTCCCTGTGGGTGAGGCTATGCAGCAGGCAGGTTCCGGTCTACAGAAGATTGTGGCGCAGGTGTTGCGGCAAGCAGGCCCGGAGCAGAGTGCGCTGCTGGCTTGGCCGCTGGCTTGTGGCGCCATGGTCGCGGAGAAAACGCGCGCGGTTGCGCTGGAAGATTGCATCTTGCGCGTGGAAGTTCCGGATCGCGGGTGGCGCGAACAGTTGAAATCACTGGCCCCGCGCTATTTGGCCACGATCAATCAATATTCGAACGGACGCGTGCTCGGCATTGCATTCGTGGTGGCGGGAGAGCGTTGAAAGTTTTGCATTCATGAAAGTTACCGACAAAGACGTTGCCTACGTAGCCGATCTGGCCAATCTTGAGCTGACTGCTGAAGAGCGTCCCCGCATGTTGCGCGACCTGAACGCGATTCTTGGCTATGTTGAGCTGTTGGATGAGCTTGATACCAAAGACGCGCCGCCGATGGCGCAGGTGTCTGACCGCTTCGGCGTCGATCCGAACAAGACCGGCAGCGAACGCTTCGCCTATGCCCGTCGCGAAGATGTGAACGAGGGGCTGCGCAAGTCTCTCTCGCCTGAGACGGCTTTGAGCAACGCGCCCGAGAGCGACGGGACGTTTTTCAAAGTGCCGAAGGTGATTGAAAAGTAATTTTCTTCGCGGACATCTGAAATGGAAATCATAACGAAATGGATTTAGCCGCACTCACAATTGACGAAGCCCGCTCCGCCGTCCAAGAGCGCCGGATTTCCGCGGTCGCGCTGGCCGAATCGTTTTATGCCAAGATCGCCAGTGACGACCCCAAAATTGGCGCGTACCTCACGCTCTCGGAGGATCGCGCGCTGGAGCAGGCGAAGCGCATGGACGATCTGGCCGCTAAAGGCGAGACGCTGCCGCCGCTCGGTGGAGTGCCCGTTGCGATCAAAGATGTGATGGTGACGCGCGGCCTGCGCACGACGGCTGGGTCGAAGATTTTGGAGAACTACATCCCGCCCTATGACTGCACGGCAGTCTCACGTCTGGAGGCGGCAGGCGCGGTGATTCTCGGCAAACTCAATTGCGATGAGTTTGCCATGGGGTCGTCCAACGAAAATTCGGCCTACAAGCCCGTACACAATCCTCGAGATTTGGAACGCGTTCCCGGTGGATCTTCTGGAGGTTCGGCGGCTGCGGTTGCCGCGGGCATGGCTGTGGCCACGCTGGGGTCCGACACCGGCGGCTCGATTCGTCAGCCTGCCTCGTTTTGCGGAGTCGTCGGACTGAAGCCGACCTACGGGCGCGTGTCGCGCTACGGATTGATCGCTTTTGCTTCTTCGCTTGACCATATTGGTCCCTTCGCGCACACCGTCAAGGATGCCGCGCTGGTGTTGCGGACGATGGCGGGCCGTGATCCCATGGATTCCACTTCCGCGGACATTCCGGTTCCGGACTATGTAGCGGAGTTGAACAAAGACGCGCGTGGGTTACGCATCGGCGTGCCCAAGGAATGTTTTGGCGAAGGGTTGGACGCCGAAGTGCGAGCCTCCGTTGAGGCCACGATCCAAAAACTTGCCAGCCGCGGTTGCGAAGTTGTGCCCGTTTCCTTGCCGCATTCGGCCTACGCTATCCCGGCTTACTACATTGTTGCCACGGCGGAGGCTTCCGCGAACCTGGCTCGTTTTGATGGCGTGCGTTACGGTTTCCGCAGCAGTGAGGCACGTACTTTGTCCGACCTGTATCGCAAGACCCGCGATGGTGGCTTCGGCGCCGAAGTGAAGCGCCGTATCATGCTCGGCACGTACGCGCTCAGCGCCGGATATTACGATGCTTACTATCTGAAAGCCCAGCGCGTGCGCACGTTGCTGACGCGGGATTTTGAAAATGCGTTCCAGAAAGTGGATGCTATTGTTACCCCGACCAGCCCCACCGCCGCTTTCAAGCTAGGCGAGAAGTCCGATGACCCGCTGGCCATGTACTTGGCCGATATTTATACGGTGACGGCGAATTTGGCGGGCATTCCTGGAATCTCAGTGCCGAGTGCGCCTACGAAGTCCGGATTGCCGATTGGCGTGCAGATTCTTGGCAAGCACTTCGATGAGGCCACAATTTTGAGGCTAGCGCAGGCCTGCGAATAAAAAAGGTTTGTCATCCTGAGCGGAGCGAAGGATCCCCGAAATGCTGATGGAGAGATCATACTCTCAAGCTTTCTAACTGCGAAGCGGTACGGCCAGAAAGCTGGAGAGAGTAATAGTAAGGTCGAGTGTGTAGGGTTCCTTCGCTACGCTCAGGATGACAAGGTTAAAATGTTTTTAAAATGGAACGCTACTTGCGCTTCCAGCGCGCCCCGTCCTTCGTAATTTCCACGACAATACCCGCGGCGGTGAGCTCGGCCCTCAGCTGATCGGAGGCCGCGAAGTTCTTCGCTTTGCGTGCCTGTTCCATCTCAGCAATCTTTCTCGCTACTTCTTCGTCCGTTGGTCCCGAAGCGCCGGCAAGAGCCAGTAGTTCGGGGCTGATGTCGTTCTCGCGTCCCGCGGTTTTTGCCCATTCCAGAATCTGGCGCATCTTCGCGGCATCGTCATCATGGAGCACGGCAAAAATTTCGTCGAACTTGCCAAGGACGCCTAGAAATGGCGCGGCGTTTGCCTTGCGCATCTGACCGCCATCCATGGCAACATTGCCCGCGCGCACCATTTCAAAAATAGCCGCCTGCGCTTGCGCGGTATTCAGATCGTCTTCCAGCGCGGACTTCATACGTGCGGCAGCGTCTTC
>JAYTQD010000378.1:0-3649 GCA_043746935.1 Acidobacteriaceae bacterium
TCGTATTCGCGGTTGAATTCGTAGCGATGGCGGTGGCGCTCGCTGATTTCGGCCTGTCCGTAGACCTTGTGCGCCAGAGTGCCGGGCTCGATCTTGCAAGTCCATGCCCCCAGCCGCATGGTGCCGCCCAGTTCCTCCACGCCGCGCAGTTCGCGCAGCTTATAGATCACACGGTGCGGCGTCGCGGGATCGAACTCGCTGGAGTTAGCGTGTTCCAAGCCAGCAACGTTGCGAGCAAACTCAATGCACGCCGTCTGCATACCGAGGCAGATGCCGAAGTAAGGAACCTTCTTTTCGCGGGCGTAACGAATTGCCTGCAACATGCCCTCGATGCCGCGCTTGCCAAAGCCGCCGGGAACGAGCAGGCCATCGAATCCCTCCAGCTGCGCCTCGTAACTGTTGTCGCCGGTTTCGAGGCCCTCGGCTTCAATCCAGCCCACGTTGAGCTTCAGGTTATGCGCCAGCGCGCCGTGAACCAGCGCTTCCTTCAAGGACTTGTAAGAGTCTTCGTACTCAACATACTTGCCGACGATGCCGATTTTAACTTCGTCTTTTGGGTTATAGCAGCGATCAACCAATTCCTCCCAGGCCTTCATGTTCCGTTCAGGCGCGTCAATGTGCAGGTAGCGGAGGCAGAGCGTATCGACGTTTTCCCGGGCGAAGCCGAGAGGAACCTCGTAGACGGATGCCACGTCTTTGGCGGTGATGACCGCCTCTTCGCTGACGTTGCAGAAGAGCGCGATCTTCGACTTGATGTCTTTCACGAGAAAGCGATCAGTGCGGCACAGCAGGATATCCGGCTGAATTCCAACGCTGAGCAATTCCTTCACCGAGTGCTGCGTGGGCTTGGTTTTTAGTTCGCCGGCAGCAGCGATGAACGGAACCAGCGTCACATGAACAAACAGCGTGTGCTCGCGACCCAACTCCTGACGCATCTGGCGGATAGCTTCGATAAACGGCAGCGACTCGATATCACCGACCGTGCCGCCAATTTCCACCAGTACCACGTCCACATCCTGCGCGACTTTTTTCATCGCCGACTTGATTTCATTGGTTACGTGCGGAATGACCTGTACCGTCTTGCCGAGATAGTCGCCGCGGCGTTCCTTGGTGATGATCTGTTCGTAGATGCGCCCGGTGGTCCAGTTGTTGTCGCGGCTGAGCTTGGCGTGGGTGAAGCGTTCGTAGTGTCCGAGGTCGAGGTCGGTTTCCGCGCCATCGTCGGTGACAAAGACTTCGCCATGCTGAAACGGCGACATCGTGCCGGGGTCGACGTTCAGGTAGGGATCGAACTTCATCAGGTTGACGCTCAACCCGCGGCTTTCCAGCAGGCAGCCAATCGAGGCCGCCGCCAGTCCCTTGCCCAGGGAAGACACAACACCGCCCGTTACGAAGATGTACTTTGCCGACATCTGTTCCTCACCTTAAATTGTCTTGTGAAATTTGTGCAGGATGGGCGCACAAACAATTATGCCAAAAGAGCATCGGGTTGCATAGAGGATTTGTGAGGAGATTTGATTTCACGCATACTTAGGCAGGCAGTGATTGTCCTTTAGCAATAGAACTGCATCCAACTCAGCATATGACGCTTCGTTTCCAACTCATCTACGTTCTCGGGATCGCCATGCTTTTCTCTTTCCAGGCGGTGGCGGAAACGACCAAGCGTCTGATTTTGAAGGACGGTACCTATCAGGCGGTGACGAAATATGAAGTGCAGGGCGACCGCGTCCGCTACCGCAGCGCCGATCGCGAGGAATGGGAGGAAATTCCGAAAAATCTGATCGATTGGAAAGCCACGGATGAGTTCAACGCTGGTCGCGCGACGGCGGTCGAGTCTCCCGAGTCGCGTGAGCTCGACCAAGAAGCCGAGGCTGATCTTAAAGCCGAGGAAGCGCGTACGCCGGAAGTCGCGCCCGGGCTACGGCTTCCGGAAGATGGCGGCGTGGTTTTGCTGGATACCTTCAAGAGTGAGCCGCAATTGGTGGAGATTGCACAGAACGGTGGAGAGCTGAACCGAAACGTGGGCAAGAACATCCTGCGTGGGGCCATCAATCCGATGGCCAGCCAAAAGCAGAGCATCGAATTGGAGGGAGTGCATGCCTCCATAAAGTCGCACGAGGCGCGGCCCGTGATTTTTGTTAGCCCTCCAGCGGACGACCCAAATGCTGCTGCAAAAGCGGCGCACGATGGCGGCCAGCCCGATGAGGCGCAGAGTCCCGACCGCTTTCGCATCGTGCGCGCCGAAGCGAAGAAAACTGTGCGCGTCGTGGGCGTCGTTAAAGTTGCCATCACTGGAAAGCTAAGCCAGGAGCAGAAATTTGTGGAGACCCGGAACGAGCCGATGTCGGGAGGTTGGGTGAAGATCACGCCGGTGAACGATTTAGCGCCGGGAGAATACGCCGTGGTGGAGATGCTGGGCAAAGCAGGAATGAATTTATATGTGTGGGATTTTGGCGTGAATCCGAATGCTCCGGCGAACCCATCGGCGTGGAAGGCGGTAGGGGTGAAGCAACCCACGAAGTCCGCTGAGCCGGCGAAGCTGGAGAAGAAGAACTAGCAGCTCCGCTACTTCACGACGCCGCGCTGGGCCACGCCGATGCTGTCCCGGGTGCTGTTTTTGACGGCATACATCATCTCATCGGCGCGCTCAATGATGTCGCGAGGCGTTGCAGCATCGTGCGGGTAGGTGGCCATGCCCATGCTGGCTCGCACGTTGAGGTTCAGCCCTTCGGCCTTACAGAACTGGCTGGCGCGTAGCGTATCCTGAATGCGGCGAGCCACGACAAATGCCTGATCTTTATCGGTCTGCGGCAGAAGAACGACGAATTCATCGCCGCCATAGCGGAAGGCATAGTCGATCAAGCGCAACTGCGATTTCACAGCGAACCCAATCTCCGCCAGAAGCTTGCTGCCGATCAAGTGGCCGTGCGTATCGTTGACCTGCTTGAAGTGGTCGAGGTCGATAAAAATTACGGAGAACTCGTAGTTATACCGCGCTGAACGGTAGACCTCGGACTCAAGAACCTTATAGAGATGGCGGGCGTTGTAGAGTCCCGTGCAGTCGTCGGTAATGGTCAGTTCTTGAATCTGCTCTACCGCCCGCGCGTTCTCAATCGCGATGGCGGCGTAATCGCACAGAGCATTCAGGAAAAACATCTCGCTTTCGCTGTAGTTGTGCAGGGTCACGTTCACAAGCTGGATCACGCCGAGAACGCGGTGCCTCGAGCGCAGAGGCAGGCAAACGATGGAGCGCGTTTCCCATTTGGTCGATTCGTCGATGCGCTTGGCGAACCGCGGGTCTTTCGATACATCCGGAACAATTTCAGTTTGTCCGTGTTGCGCTACCCAGCCCGCAATTCCTTCTCCCATTTTGAGGCGGAGGTTTTTGACCGACTCCGAGGCTTCCCCGACGGCGATGGCGAAGTAGAGTTCGTTCCGTTGTTCGTCCACCATGAGCAGTGACCAGGTATCGGGCCGGAAGAACTCCGCCATCTTCTGCATAATCGTTTGCAGAATAGCGTCGAGCTCCAGCGACGACGTCAGCGCTTTCGCGACGTCGTGAAAGATTCTGAGCTCGTGCAGCGGCTTTTGATCGATTCCAACAGCTTCTGACATCCAAAGTCCTTTAGGCGCAGGGGGAACGGGGTGC
>JAYTQD010000379.1:0-1307 GCA_043746935.1 Acidobacteriaceae bacterium
TTCAACCGGACACTTTGCGGCGGTCCAAGTTTGGGCTCTAAAATCCTAGCCCAAACTCGGCCCGCCGCAAAGTGCCGGTTAACTCGAACGTTAGGCGTCTTCACTCGGCACCGTTGCTTCATCACGACGCACCCAATCCAGCGTAGCAGCTTCGCCTGTCGTGCTTTCTCTACGGTTCGCCTCTGTCAGCGCAGCAGCAACACGCATAAGGGCTTTTGGCTGCAAGTCGAACCCTTCCCGCCGCAGAATTGCAGCTTCTGTTTTCAGCACCGCCACAGCCCGCCGCAACCCGGCACTTTCCGTCCAATCACGGCTCGGCGTCATCGTGTACTTCGGCAGCTTCAGCGGCTTGCGCTTGCGCGGCAGCGCAGGGCAATAGCACATGCCATCAACTACCGGGAAATCTGTTGTCATCGTCTTTCCTTTGCTTCGTTCACCAAGACGCCTAACCCTTCGCTGAACCGGACCCTACACAGCGTGCCGCTATTTGTGCCAGCAAAAACGCTAGCACAAATACCGTCCCCCTGTTCCGGGCCGGTTAGCTCAAACGTTAGGCCGCTGGTCATCTTTGGTGCCAGGGCACCACTCGGCCCATCACCCGCACCACAATCACCGCAATGCCTGTGCGTTCGGCAATGGCAATCGCGCTGGCTTCGGCGTTCTTCAGCTTCTCAAACCACTTCGGCTCGGGCTGCTGCAGCAATACATCGTCACCGCCTCCAATGGAGTGCAGGTAGTAACCATCGCTGCCCGCCAGCAACCGCAGCGGCGGCCTAACCCGTCGCTCAACTTGAGCCCCAACGGCCGCTTGGTTTCCCGTGTTCATCGTTTCCTTTCGCGGCCTTATGGGGCCAGGTTAGCTCGAACGTTAGGCGTCGATCTCTTGATGCCCGCCCTCTGCAACAAACTTAATGCCCATGAGGTTCGCTCGCCCATAGCCTTCGATGAAACTGAAGTCATCGACGATGCCTCTCGCGCAAAGCTGGCCGAGGTGCATGATGTGCTCGTTCAGGGTGTCGAAGTCATAGAACGAGTCACGAAACTCCCGCATGAATTCAGGAGTGAACTTGCGCTCGTCCACAGTCACGCGGATGCTCTGAACGACAGTAACGGTTTTGGTTGTACTCACGTTATTTCCTTTTGTGTCTTCGATCACCACGACGCCTAGCCCTTCCATCAACCGGACGCCTACGGCGCCGGTTATGTCAAACGTTAGGCGTCAAACCATGTCGTCGTTGTTCGGCTCGCCATCTGGAACGATGATCGCGTTGTATAGGCGCTCGTCGAGCAGGTCGTCCATGAACTTC
>JAYTQD010000380.1:0-1306 GCA_043746935.1 Acidobacteriaceae bacterium
GGAAGAGCAGGAACGCTCGGAAGATGGTGGGCCACCCGCTTATCTCCTTCCGACTTGCGTTCAATCAACGAATATTGCCGGCGATGTAACCGACGCAATAGCAAAACTCGGTCTCCCCGTTCTCACCGCCCGTTTGGGTTATCGCACCGCGTATAAAGAGGCTGTTGCAATGGGCACTACGGTGCACCGATTGAACTTCAAGGCCGCAGAAGAGATGGATGCGCTAACAACCGAGGTGATTAGCCTCTTATCCTTGGGCAACAACACGGAGCAATTGTTATGACTAAAGATGCCAAGACTTTGCGCAATGACCGTCGAAAAGCAGGCTTAACCCAAGGCCTCAACAGCGCCGTCGTGCAAGTACCGCTGCCTTCGCGATCGAACCAACGATTCGCGGCTGCCGCCGCCCTCGAAGAAGGATCTCCACCGGAAATAACCGAAAATCGTACCGTGACGAAATCTACACCAATTCCACGCGTGCCTCGACAAACATCGTCTGAGTCGGCCGAAGATTTTGAACTCGACAAATTTATCTCATACAAACAAGGCATGCCGGTTCGCCCGGGCATGCGCCTGTCAGTTCGGTTAAATCTGGTGGATGAAAATCCGCTGAATCCCCGTGCCTTCATAATCGAAGACGATCTTCGCGATTTTGCAGAAAATCTTCGCACGAATGGACAGCTTCTTCCAGCATCAGCTTACTTTAACTCTGAGACTGGCCGCTTCTTGCTCAAAGAAGGGCATCGCCGCCGCCGGGGACTGCAGCTCGCAAGCCGTCCCGACATAATTCTGGAAGTACTTGCCCCTGTGACGAACCGACTGCAGGCATTCAAAGAGGCACGCATTTCAAATACGCAGCGACGCTCGCATACTGCATATGACGACGCTGTGCGATTTCGAGAGCTATTGGAACAAGGTCTGGTAGGCGAGCAAGGCGACCTTGCTCCGACCTTTGACGTGAGCGACAGCTATGTAAGCAAGGTCCTTTCGCTCGGTGAGATGCCACGACGACTCCTGGAAAAAATGGTGGCCCATGAAATCCTTTTCGGTATCGCAACTGGCTATGCGCTTTGCCAGTATTATCGACGGAAAGGGGAGGGTGCTACCCACCGACTTATCGAACGAATTGTCGCTGGCAAACTTACGACTCGCCAGGTAGAGCAGCTCGTTCGTGGAGGAGACGAAACCGCGCTCACGCGGGTAAACGAACCGCAGCGTCGGGCACGAGCGCTCAGTCGCGCCACGATCACGGGAGGCGCTAGTGGCGAACTCAAGGCCTTTGAAAACGGCCAACTAAAACTTGATG
>JAYTQD010000381.1:0-22719 GCA_043746935.1 Acidobacteriaceae bacterium
TGATGGATCGCACGATCACGATCCGGGCTTCGGTGGCGGATACCGAGCGCACGTTATTGCTGTCTATCGTGCTGGTAGTGCTAGTGGTATTTGTGTTTCTGCGTAGTCTGCGGGCCACGCTCATTCCCAGCGTGTCGGTACCGCTTTCTCTCATCGGAACATTTGCTGTGATGTGGTTACTGGGTTACAGTGTGGACAATCTGTCGTTGATGGCGCTGGCGATCTCCACTGGATTTGTAGTGGATGACGCGATTGTGGTGCTGGAGAACATCACGCGCTACATCGAAAAAGGGATGGATCCGGTGCAGGCAGCGTATCGGGGGGCGAGGGAAATTGGATTTACCGTGCTCTCGATGAGTACGTCTCTGGTCGCGGTGTTCATCCCCATCTTGTTGATGGCCGGAATCGTGGGTCGCCTGTTCCAGGAGTTCGCTGTGACGCTGAGCGTGGCGATCGGCGTTTCGTTGCTGGTTTCTTTGACGACTACGCCAATGTTGTGCGCGAAGTTTCTCCGTCCGGAAACTGAGCGGAAGCATGGCAGGATCTACCGTACAACCGAACGAGTGTTCAGCGGGATGCTGCACCTTTACGAGCGTTGCCTGCGATGGGTATTGCGGCATCAACCTCTTACGCTGGGCGTAACACTCGCGACCGCTGTTCTGAGCGTGTATCTCTATATGATCGTGCCCAAGGGGTTTTTCCCGCAGCAGGATACCGGGCGAATCGGGGGATCGTTACAAGCGGCGCAGGACATTTCCTTTGCAGCGCTCCGCGTCAAAATGCAGCAGTTCGTGGACGTGGTAGGGAAGGATCCGGCGGTGGAGACAGTGGTGGGGTTTGCGGGAGGTGGTGGCACAGCCAATACCGGACGCATGTTCGTCACGCTCAAACCGCTAGCGCAGCGCAAAATCAACGTGGATCAGGTAATCGGGCGCTTGCGCGGCAAACTGTCTGTGGTTCCGGGCGCCAATCTTTTTCTGCAGTCGGCACAGGATCTACAGATTGGTGGCCGCCAAGGCAACGCGCAATTTCAATACACATTGCAAGCTGAAAACCTCGACGATCTGAATCACTGGTCACCCTTAGTCTTGCAGAAGTTGCGGACAGTTCCGGAACTAAAAGACGTAAATACAGATCAGCAGAATCGAGGTCTGGAGTCCTACGTTGAAATTGACCGCCCAACGGCGGCGCGACTTGGAGTCGCGCCCAATGACATCGACAACGCGCTCTACGATGCTTTCGGTCAGCGCCAGGTCTCCACAATGTACCGCCAACTCAACCAGTATCACGTGGTGATGGAGGTGGCTCCGGAGCAACAACGCAGTGTCGATGCCCTGCAAGCAACCTACGCGCGCTCCTCGAACGGTGGCATGGTGCCGCTGGCTTCGATGGTGCATTTCGCGCCTTCCAATACGCCGCTGGTGGTGAATCACCAAGGCCAGTTGCCCTCGGTGACGATCTCCTTCAATGTCGCGCCCGGGGTTGCGTTGGGGGACGCTACTAAATTAGTGGATACGGCGATGCGTTCCATTGGCGTGCCAGCTAGCGTGCGAGGCAGTTTCCAGGGAACTGCGGCGGCCTTCCAGGATTCGTCCTCGACGCAGGGGATCTTGATTCTGGCTGCGCTGTTGACGGTCTACATTGTCCTCGGAATCTTGTACGAGAGCTACATCCATCCCATTACGATTCTCTCCACGCTGCCATCGGCCGGGGTTGGCGCACTCCTGGCATTGTTGATCACAGGCGGCGATTTGAACGTGATTGCGCTGATCGGCATTCTGCTCTTGATCGGCATCGTGAAGAAAAACGCCATTATGATGATCGACTTCGCGCTGCACGTTGAGCGCACCGAGGGTAAAAATTCGACTGAAGCCATTTACGAAGCTTGTGTCATGCGCTTTCGCCCGATCATGATGACGACGATGGCGGCGCTTTTAGGTGGCCTGCCGCTGGCGCTCGGTACAGGCACCGGCGCAGAACTGCGACGTCCGTTGGGTATTACCATCGTGGGCGGCTTAATTTTGAGCCAATTACTTACCCTTTTCACCACGCCAGTGGTGTATGTGTACCTGGATCGCCTCAGTTTGTGGGTGCGGGGCCAGCGCGGCGAGCGAGCGGATAGGACTTCACTGCCAGTAGGTCACCCTGGACCGGGGCTGGCGCACTAAGAATCTTGCGTGGTTGCCACCCCGTTACCAACTTTGCTTGGTTCTTCAGTTTGAATTGGAGTTCCCAGGAAACGAGTGCTAGTCTCGAAAATTGGGACCTGCTCGCACCGTCAGCACGAGAAGCTGGTCCGACCAGTCCCAACTCCGCATGGGCACACTCGAGACTCCAATCAAGACGGCAACCCGGCCTCACAGCAAATGGCTGGATGTGCCGTGGCTCGTTTTTCTCGCGGGACTTGCCGTTTTGCCGCCGTTCTGGGAATGGCACAAGCAGCTGACACTGTTCGCGATTGGAGCCGTGCAGCTGTCCGAGGCGTGGCTTGTAGCACGTTGGCCGCGCCAAGGGCCCATTTACGCAGTGGCACTGAAGATTGCTTTGGCGACGTTGCTGATTGACCACACCGGCGAACTCAGCATCAACAGCAGCTACTATCCGATTTATTTCGTGCCGGTGATCACGGCAGCGCTGTATTTTGGTCCGGCAACCACGCTGCTGTGGACGCTGATTGCCTCTGCGGCCTACTCGTCCTACCTCTATCCAGCGCTGAAGCTGTACTCGATTGATACCGCCGGTTATACAGTACTCGCCATCCGCATTTTCTTTTTCTTTCTGGTCGGTATGGTGGTGAACCGGGTGGTTGTGGCTTATCGCGAGCAAAGCAACAGCTATCAACAGTTAGCCGAACAGCTGACGGAGACGAATCGCGAACTGGAACGGGCTCATGCCGAGACGCGGCGCTCGGAGCGGCTTGCGGCTTTGGGGCAGCTTACAGCCGGGCTGGCGCATGAAATTCGCAATCCCCTGGGAATTATCAAAGGCTCGGCAGAGATGCTGCATCAAAAGCTTGGGACGGCGAACCCTTTAGCAGCGGAATTGGCCGGCTATATTTCGAGTGAGGTGAACCGGCTGAGCGCGTTGGTTAGCCGATTCTTGGATTTTGCGCGGCCCTTGCAAGCTACTACTCGTTCCCAGGATGTTACGGAAATCCTGGAGCGAGCGTTGAGGCCGGTTGCGGAGCAATGGCGCGGTGGTAAGGTCACAGTGGAGCGAGCGTACCCAAAAAATCTGCCGCTGGTGCCACTCGATGCCACGCTTTGCGAACAGGTCTTCGTGAATCTGGTGCAAAACGCTTTTGAGGCCATGGGCGACCAAGGTGGTACTTTGCGATTGGAAGTGGCCGAGACTCAATCCGAAAATCGCCGCGGTGTGGAAGTGAGAATTCAAGATAGCGGTCCCGGCATCGCGCCGGATCTTCGCGAGCAAATTTTCAACCCTTTTGTCACGACAAAAAACTCTGGGGTTGGATTAGGGTTGTCCATCGTGTCGCAGATTATGGATGAGCACCACGGATCGATTCGCCTGCTGGAGATGTCCGGGCAGGGTGCTGGGTTTGGTCTATTTTTTCCACTGTAGAAAGTAGCATCCAATAATAATGCCAACTGTCTTAATTATCGAAGATGAAGCCAAGATGCGCCGTCTGCTCGAATTGAGCCTCGGGGAAGACGGTTTCACGACGCTCTCCGCTGCCAATGCGGAAGAGGGTTTGAAATTCCTGCGCGAGGAATCGGTAGATCTAGTGGTTACGGACTTGAAGCTTCCAGGAATGGGTGGCCTTGAGTTCTTGCAAGCGGCCAAGCGTTTGAACGGTGCGCTTCCTGTCGTGGTGATGACGGCTTTCGGTACCGTTGAGACCGCGGTGGAGGCGATGAAGGCCGGGGCGAGTGATTACGTTCTAAAGCCCTTTGCGTTGGCCGAGATGCTGATGGTCATCCACAAAGAGCTGGATGTTAGCAAGCTGCGCGAAGAGAACCGCTCTCTGCGCGAAGCGCTAGGACGGCGATACAGTCACGCGAATATCGTGGCGCAGAGCGCAAAAATGCAGGAAGCCCTGGCCTTAGTCGAGCGCGTGGCCCAGACCAACTCCACCGTTCTCATCGGAGGAGAGACCGGTGTCGGTAAGGATCTGATCGCGCGTGCCATTCATGAAAAATCACGACGTGCAGCTTTCCCGTTTATCAAAATCAACAGCACGGCTATCCCGGAGACCCTGATCGAAAGCGAGCTTTTCGGATACGAAAAAGGTGCGTTCACTGGCGCTACCAGCAGCAAGCCGGGCAAGTTTGAGCTGGCGGATAAGGGCACTTTGTTTCTCGACGAAATCGGAGATATCCCTCTCACTACGCAAGTGAAGTTGCTGCGCGTGCTTCAGGGGCACGAGTTTGAGCGACTGGGCGGCACACGCACGCTCAAAGTGGATGTGCGGCTCATTGCCGCCACGAACCGGGATCTGCGTGCTGCGCTGGAAGCCGGAACGTTCCGGGAGGATCTCTACTACCGCCTGAACGTGGTTCCCATCGACATCGCCCCCCTGCGCGAACGCCGGGAAGACATTCCGGAGCTTGTTCACCTGTTCATCGGACGCTTTTCAGGTGAAGCGGGGAAACCGGTGACAGGCATTTCCCCAGAGGCGATGCGAATTTTGGCAGCGTACCATTGGCCGGGAAACGTGCGCGAGCTACAGAACATCATGGAGCGGGCGTGCACCCTGGCTGAGGGTGCGGTCTTGGAAGCAAGTGATATTCGTCTCGATGCGGAGCGCGCGAAACCAGCCCAAACTGCGGGCGGGTTTCTCCCCGACGGCTTCACACTGGAGCAATGGGAAGACGAGATGATTCGCGAGGCGCTCCAGCGTAGCCACGGGAACAAGAGCCAAGCGGCGCGCCTGCTGGGGCTTTCCCGGAATGCCTTGCGGTATCGGTTGTCGAAAATTGGTATTGCCGATGACGCGGAGCCGGACGCCGAGAAACGCTAAGTTCACGCCAGGGTGGTTGAAATCCACCGTACCTGGTTGAAGGCAGCCACCGGCTGCGGAATCGGGCTATCGTGCCGTGAAGTAGTTAACCGCTTACTATTTTATAATCAATAACTTACGCTTAATCCCCTAAGGCAAGCTTTGGCCCGCTACCTGCAGGATTCGAAGTGCGGGAGCCGTCCCCCAAGACCGGTTCCACGCATTGAGGTGGGGTCATGAAAAGCACGCTTTGGACGAAATTGGCGGTTGCGGCAATTGCAGTCTTTGCGGCGACGGGGCTTATGGCCCAGGTGCAAACTGGGCAGGGCGTGGCTCGTATCAGTTTGATACATGGCGAAGTTTCCACGCAGCGCGGCGACTCGGGTGACACGGCTGCTGCTGCTCTGAACGCGCCCGTCGTGACGGGCGACAAAATTTCCACGGGGGACAACTCCCGCGCCGAAGTGCAGCTCGACTTCGCCAACATTCTGCGGCTGAGCCAGCGCTCGCAAGCGAATGTAGCCAGCCTTACAGAAAAGGAAATCCAGATCCAAATCAGCCAAGGCTCAGCCAGCTACACGGCCTTCAAGCACAGCGAAATTCGTCCCGAAGTCGATACGACGAACGTATCAGTGCGTCCGTCGAAAGGGGACGTCAGTTTTCGCATTGATGTGGTTTCCGTTGATGAAACAGATGTGACCGTGCGGAAGGGTGAAGTGGAAGTGTCCACCTCGACGGGCAGCACACCGGTCCGTAAGGGTCAGGTGATTACCGTTCGTGGCACGGGCGAGGAAGCGCAGTTTAAAGTTGCCGATGCTCGAGGCAGGGATGACTGGGACAAGTGGAACGATGATCGTGACCATTGGATCCGCAACGCCGAGGGTGTCAATCACACCAGCCCTTACTACGTCGGCTCGCAAGACCTGGATGCCTATGGACACTGGAGCACGGTGCCAGAGTATGGATCGGTCTGGGTGCCTGCGGTTTCGGCGGACTGGGTTCCTTATCGTGAAGGCCGCTGGGTCTGGGAGCCTTACTACGGATGGACTTGGGTTTCTGATGAGCCGTGGGGCTGGGCGCCGTATCACTACGGGCGCTGGTTTTATTCGGGCGCTTCGTGGGTATGGTGGCCAGGACCGGTGGGTGGCTATGGCTACGGCCGCGGATACTACCGGCCGGTCTGGGCCCCCGCGTACGTATCCTTCTTCGGATTTGGCGGAGGAGTAGGCATTGGTTTTGGATCGTTCGGCTGGTTGCCGATCGGGCCTTGCGATTCGTTCTACCCGTGGTACGGCGGCTCCCGGTCACGTTTTAACCAGGTCAACGTTACCAATATCACCAATGTTACAAATATCTATAACAACGGAGGTCGTGGCGATCGTTTCCGTGGTGAGCGTCCGCTCTATCAAGGCCGGGGCGTGCAGTATTCCAACCTTCGTATGGCGGGAAGGGATGCGCGCATTCGCGGAGCAATTTCGACCGTGCCGGCGGAGCACTTCGGCAGCGGGCGTGTAGCGCCCAGGGGAATTGACCCTGGATCGTACCGCGAAGCTCGCATGATGACGGGCAATCTTCCGGTAGTGCCTACGCGGGAAAGTTTGAATGCATCGAACAAGCCAGCGGCTCCCGGAGCATTCCGTGGCGCGCAGCCGGGGCATTTCTTCGGGACCAATAGGCCGGTAGCTTCACCACAGTCTTTCGACCGGCAAGCGGCACAGGTGCAGCAGGCCATTCAGCGGGACGGCCACTTTACGCCGATCCGCAGCGGTGAGGCGGCGGGCGGCAGGAACGTTCCAGCGGCAGCCTTGGCGGGGAGCAATCCGGGACAGAACCGCGCTGGGGAGAATCATGCCGCAGATAACCGTGGTACGGGCAACCGTACTATTGGGAATCAAGGTCAGAGGAGTCCGAGTTCGGAACGCGGCGCGTTCACACCGCGGGAAGCCCCGATGAATCAGCCGGGGCGGGCTTCTGACGCGAAACCTGGCGCCACAGAACAACAAGGCTGGCACCGCTTCTCGGGTCCGACGGCTGGCGCGGGAGCGAACCGGGGGACAGATTCAAACCGAGGAACAGAGCCACGTAATATTCCGATGAACCGTGTTCCGATGAACCATGGGCCGGCGACGCAGTCCGAACCACGACCGGGCCGCGAGCAGTCGCCGGTGCGTGGAACGGAGCCGAACAATGGTGGTGGATGGCAGCGCTTTCCGTCGCCTAACAATCGGGGTTCGGAGCCAGTCGGTCGCGATAACGGCGGCAATCGTCCCGCCAACGTGGGCGGTAACGAAGGACGCAATGGTGGGGGCGGCGGCGGATGGGATCGCGGACCGCGCAACGAGGCGCCTCGTGGAGACACGCGTGTAGACAACGGTTCCCCAAATCGAGGCGGATGGGATCGCGGTTCCTCGTCACCGGGGGATTCAGGTCGTAGTTCGGCACGGCCTCCGTTGGATATGAGGCAGCCGGTGGTCGTTCCGCGAGCGTCGGAGCACCAGCCTTCTGCTGGGTCGCGTGGTGGCGGTCGTAGCGAAGGGCCACCTCCTTCTCGTGGCGGCGGTTCGGCGCGGCCACCCTCCGGCGGTGGCGGTGGACATGGCGAAAGCCATCCGTCTTCCGGTGGCGGTGGTGGACATCCTCAAGGACAACGGCCCTCGGGGGGCGGCCGTAACCGCTAAAGCGCGAATTTTCTAAGACCCGATCCAACTAACAAGAGCCCATCGTTTCCAACGATGGGCTCTTATCTTTGTGCCAAAGAATCGAGTGGTCGTCCACAGAATTCATGATCCGCAAGAATCCTGTAAACTTTCGCGACAACAATTGCAATGGAATCTTCGATGCGAATCAAGCCAACGGGTATTTGGCCGTCAAACTGTTCTAGAATGAAACGCGAGAATACGCCGCATGGGACTTAGCACACTCGACTTGGCAATTGTCGCGATTTACTTAGTCGGTATCACCCTCTTTGGCCTCCGTTTCCGCAAGAAGCAACGCTCCCTGAAAGACTATTTTCTTGCAGACAAGAGCATTCCGTGGTGGGCCATCTCTCTTTCCATTGTGGCGGCGGAAACCAGTACCCTGACGGTAATCAGTGTGCCGGGTCTGGCTTACGAAAAAAACTTTACATTCCTCCAGCTTGTTCTCGGTTACCTGGTGGGCCGCGTGGTCATCAGTTTCGTTCTGATCCCACACTACTTTCGCGGAGATTTATTTACCGCCTATCAGCTGATTGAGCGTCGCTTCGGCCCAAGATTACGTTCCTTGACCGCGGGCCTATTTCTCATCACCCGGGCGGCCGCGGAAGGGGTACGGATCTTTGCGGTGGCCATCGTTGTCGGGATTGCGCTCTCCAGTTTTCTACACGGATTCAGCGATCTGGGGCGCGATGTGGCCGCCATTGCCATCGTCACGATTCTTACTTTGATCTACACATTTGAAGGCGGGATGGCGGCGGTAATCTGGACCGACGTCATCCAGACGCTGATTTACGTAGTCGGAACAATCATTGGTTTCTTTACAATTCTCCACCTCGTCCCAGGAGGGTGGAGCACGGTTAGCTCCGTCGCCGGCGGCGCGGGCAAGTTTCGCATGTTGGATTTCTCCTGGGATTTCTACAAGACCTATACTTTTTGGTCGGGCGTAATTGGAGGGGCGTTTCTCACCACGGCGAGCCACGGTACGGACCAACTCATCGTGCAGCGGCTGCTGGCGGCGAAGACCATGCGCCAATCACAGACGGCTTTGCTCGCAAGTGGTGTCGCCGTATTTTTTCAGTTTGGATTGTTTCTGATGGTCGGCGCCATGCTATTCGTTTTCTATCAGCTCTTTCCGCCCCTGGCGGCATTTTCCAAGACCGATAGAATCTTTCCAACATTCATTGTTACGCGAATGCCTCACGGAGTGAGCGGTTTGCTGATCGCGGCCATTCTCGCGGCGGCGATGTCAAATTTGAGCGCCGCTCTGAACTCGCTCTCCTCCACGACCATCGTGGATTTTTACGCAAGAATGCGCCCGGATGTGCCCGAGCAACGGTTGCTGCTTCTCTCCCGCGTGGCGACGGTCGCGTGGGGTGTGGTGCTGTTTGCGCTCGCAATCCTGTCGCGTAGCGGGGGCAAGGTTGTGGAACTGGGCCTGTCGATTGCGTCTGTGGCTTATGGCGCGCTGCTCGGAGTATTTCTGCTGGGGGTGCTCACAAAGAAGGCCACGGAATCCGGCGCGATGGCCGGCATGATTTGTGGATTCGCGGCCAATGTTTATCTGTGGCGATTCACCAAGGTTCCATTCACTTGGTATGTGGCTCTCGGCAGTATTTTGACGTTTCTGGTCGGCTACGCGTGCAGTTGGGTGCTCTCCCAAGCCGAAAGCGAGAAGTTGAATGTTGAGCGGTAAGGCGAAACGGATTGTAAACGCCAAAATCCGTCTCAACGTACTTCATTCCGGTGAACGAGCTGACCTCCCTCTATCTCAACATCCTGCTCTCGTGTTTTAGTTCGGACTTCAACTACTTTGTGGTGGATGAACGCGATGGATTACGTCCCGCCGGTATCGGACGGTTCGCAAAATCCAAGGGCGGAACACTCCACGATGATCTGCGCGACGGAAAGTTCATGACAGTCGGCTATTTGGAGTCGTGGATCTTCGAGCTTGCCAGTGTGAAACTTGGCGCGGGGGGCCAGAATCTCGGCTTGATGAGTCAGGCGTTTGGGATCGGCGGTTTTCCCCATTTTGCCGGCCATCCTTTTGGTTGGACGCAGACCCCAGCGCTATGGACGCTTTACGGCAGCCTGTGGCCCGTTACGCACCACGCTGGCTTATCAAGCGCATCGCCTGGATCCGGATTTTCACCAACGCTTCTATCGCCCTGACGCGAAATGACCAGTTGAGGACTGCCTATTTGAGACTCTCCACATAGGCGATCAATGCCTTCGCATCGTCCGCGGGTAGATCGATGGGTGGCATGCCGCCAGCGGTCATCTTCGTGGTGGGGTGCTGAAAGAGCTCGGCCACTTGGTCAGGCGAGAATTTCTTGGCTATGCCGACCAGCGCTGGAGCCGCTGCCGTTCCTACGCCGCCGTCACCGTGGCAGGCGTTGCACGATTGCCCTTCGAAAATCGTCTTTCCTTTTGACGCCAGCGGGTCAGCGAGCGTTACATTCGCGGCGGCTAGAGATGCGGAAGAAAGTTCCGGTTCGAAGGGCTTGCTGGCATAGGCGTTTTCTTCGGCCTGTTGCTTGGCCAATTGCTGGGCGACGCCCGGATCGTGGCGGTCCAAATACTGGCTGCGCAGGCCCAGGCCGACAAGAGAGAACAGCACGAAGGCGTAGGCTCCCATTGCAGCTGGCCGCTTCCAGGGTCTCCGTTCCACGCTGCGATCCAAAAACGGTAGCCCAAGAATTGCTGCGACCAACACTGAGGGAATCACTAGAACGCCGATGAGCGATGTCGCCCCATGCCAGTATTTTAGCCACTGGAAGATGGGCAGGTAATACCATTCCGGTCGCGGAACGTATTGCGCATCCGCCGGGTTAGCCGACGGCCCCAATTGCATGGGCACAAAGAAGCAGAGCAGGCCGAGTCCGACAATGAGTAGAGCCGTCAAGGAAAGATCCATCAGAACTTGGCGGGGATAGAAGAGTTCCGTCTTCTGCTTAGGATGATAGGGATCCTCGTCGACAGGGCCAGCGGCGCCTGCCCTACGAAACAGAAGAATGTGAGACGCCACTAAAGCGAAGATGACCCCTGGAATCAGAAAGACATGCGCGACGAAAAATCGCGAGATGGTAAGGGTTCCCATCTCAGTGCCACCACGCATCAGGCGCTTAATGCTTTCACCAATCCAGGGAATTTCGCTGGCCGCATTCGTGCCAACAGCGGTCGCAAAGTACGCCCGTTGGTCCCAGGGAAGCAGGTAACCCGTGAAAGCCATTGCCAAAACCATGCCGAAGAGCGCACACCCGGAAAGCCACAGGATTTCACGCCGTCCTTTGTAGGCTCCATAAATGTACGTTTGCGAGAGGTGAAGAAATAAGACGACGACCATCGCACTAGCGCCATAAGCATGGAGGCTGCGAAGGAACGCTCCCGCCGTAACCGCTTTGGTAATATAGGCGACCGTCGTATGAGCGTGATCCGCTGATGGAACATAGTACAGCGCCAAGAAAACGCCGGTGATGATTTGCGAAATGAAGATGAACAAAAGTCCAGACCCGAATATGTAGGCGAAGCGCGCGCCTCCGGGAATCGGCTCATTAAGCGCGGTTCGGAGCAAGTCATCCAAACCCGTGCGATGATTCAGCCATCCCCACAATCCCGCCCCCGACTGGCCGGGCGTAACGTGGTCGCTCTTATGTTCGGAGTGCATTCCTGGACAGCTCCTTAATTTAGCCTACGACTTCTTTGTCTGAGACCAGCTGCCGGAAATACTGGAATTGCACGACCAGTTGGCCACCCGCGACTGACGTTTCCAGAGTATCCATGCCACGCTGCGAAGGCCCACTCACGCGGGTTCCATCCATGGTGAAAGTTCCCCCGTGGCACGGGCAGACAAACTGATTCTTTTCCTTGTTCCACGGCACAGTGCAACCGAGGTGCGGGCACACTGAGGTAAGAACTCGAAGCTGGCCTTGCGCATCTTTTGTGATGTATACAGCCTTCTCTGAGATCGCTTTGCGCCAGCCGTCCACTTGCTCAATCTGAATTGTGCGCATTACGGGTTCGGTTAAGGACGAAAACTCGCTGAGTTCTCCCACAGGCGAACCCTTGAGTTCCGTGGTCCGGCGTATCAGAGGAAACAAGGCGAAACGCAACAACGGTACAGAAAGCAGGGCACCGACCGAGAGCGAGCCAACAGCGAGCAAGGTGCCAAAAAACGAACGTCTATCGCCCTTGAGCAAGCCATTGGCTATCGGCTTCTGCGTAATGTTGTCAGACTCTCCTGCACACTCTGGCATCGAATTCTCCCGTGAAGATGGCTGCTTGTGTCCTGGAATCGCGCGTCTACTTTGTTTTGGCCAAGTCACGGAGGTAGGCCACTAATTTTTTGACGTCATCGGGTTGGATTTTGGCAGCAAATGCGGGCATTTTTCCTTTGCCCTTGCAAATGACTTCAGCGAGCGCGACGTCGGTCTGCTTCTGAACTTCGGCGGAGCGCAGATCCTTGGCCTTGAGAGCCTTGCCGGCTGCGCTGTCGCCGCTGCCATTCGCTGAATGGCACAAAACGCAGTTCGTTTTGAATGTCTTGGCGGAATCGGCTTGAGCTTGGGCTACGGATGGGAAAACCAGGCAAAGTACTACGCTGGAAAGGATGAAACGCTGAATCATCGCTCGCATGTTGGCTCCTGATGGAAGTGGTCCGATTTTAGCAGCCGGAGTCTGTATTTTATCTCCAAAATTCCAGTGCACGGATTGAGTACCGCCTAACCGATGGCTCTCCGTCGCGAGCGATTACAACACAAATCCTGCGAGCGTTGTGACCCGTATTGCTCAAAATTTCATGCACAAAGGTAGAGCTTAGAGGGTAGTTTTACCGTCCATCGCTACGATGTGAGCGCCGTCACATGCGTCCGTGCGTGAATTCACCGCTTTTTTGGCGCTCATCTGCATGGCCAAACGGACCAAAACACCATTTTTCAGGGTTCTTAATGCTCGCTCCAGTCCTGAAATAAACAACGCTTATCCCTGCCATAGATATAAGTTTTAAGAAAAAATCCGATTACTCAAAAGAAAACTATGAGTTGGACTGAGCCGCTAGCCCTGCGTAGTCTTGGCTCGCTGGGTGATGAAAAAGTGTTCTAGTCGTGGAGCGTGGCCGGAAGTAGCGCAGAGTGCCGGTTCAGCTCTGAGACGACGAGCATTGCCGTCGTTAGATTCGAATTTACGGATGTATCTGGGATTAACCCCGGCAGGCTCTTACGGCCTGCCGAACTCAAATTCAACTCAACTGAAGGAGCTATGCATGCGCGGCTTGGCCGAAAAGAGTACGAAATTATCTCTATCCCAGAAGTTTGCCCGGTTGGCGGGTAGACTGCGCGAGTCGGAATGGCGCCGCTATGGAGGAGTCCTGTTCGGCGGCAAAATGCTGGGGATCGCCTTGGTTTTGGTCATTATGGCCGCAGTCTCTAGCGTGTTCTTTGCCCACGCTTACGCGCAGGCCGCCCCTCCGGAGCTTAAAGCCACAGACGTGGTCAATCCGGTGAATACGGCCTGGGTTCTGCTCGCGGCCTTCCTGGTATTCGGTATGCAGGTGGGCTTTACCATGTTGGAAGCGGGATTCTGCCGCTCGCGGGAAACTGTCAACGTCCTGATGGAATGCGTGGTAGACACCTGCCTTTGCGGCTTATTGTTTTACGCTTTCGGCTTCGCCTTCATGTTCGCCCACGGTAACGGGTTCATCGGCTACCACTGGTTCTTTCTGCAAGGCGCCCCGGCTACCTACGAGACCACGGGCGTGGCGTTCCTAGCCGTCTGGCTCTTCCAGTTCGCCTTTGCCGATACCTGCTCCACGATTACGTCAGGGGCCATGATCGGCCGCACTGGGTTTGTTGGCGACCTCCTCTACAGCTTGGCGGTTTCCGGCTTTATCTACCCGATCATCGGTCACTGGGCCTGGGGTCCGGACGGCTGGCTGGCCTTGATGGGCAGCGACGGCCACTTTTTCCCGTCTCTTGGCATGGGTTTTCATGACTTTGCCGGATCGACGGTCGTTCATACCATCGGTGGCTTCATCGCACTCGCTGGCGCCATTGTCCTCGGCCCACGCCTGGGACGAACCTTCAAACGTGATGGCGGCGCTCCCATGTTGCCCCATGATTTGACCATCGCTGTTAGCGGTGGTCTCATCCTGTGGTTTGGCTGGTACGGTTTCAATCCAGGCAGCACGCTCTCAGCAATGGATTTTGAAGGCATTGGGAGAGTTGCGGCCAATACCACTCTGGCAGCTTGCGCCGCCGGTTTGACCGCCATGTTCTGGGCCTATAGGTCGAGCAAGAAGTGGGACGCGGGTTTTACTACTAACGGGTTCTTGGCCGGGCTGGTTGCCATCACCTGCCCTTGTTACTGGGTTTCCCCAACCGGAGCTGTAGTGCTCGGGGCTATCGCGGGTGTCGTCGTGGTTCTCGGCGTGGAACTACTGGAATGGCTACGGATTGATGACCCCATCGGCGCGGTGCCCGTGCATGGGCTGTGCGGCATCTGGGGAACACTTTCCCTTGGCTTGTTTGCGTGCGGCAGGTACGGAGCGACAGGCCCAACCGGTCCTGACAATTCGGCCCCGCTCACCGGGCTCTTCTACGGTGGCGGCTTGCAAGTGCTCAAGGCTCAATTCATTGGCAGCGCTGTCATCACCTTGGCGACATTCGGAGTTGCCATGGCCGTCATGTATGCGGTCAACTCTTTCGGGCTGCTGCGTGTCTCGGAAGAGGGCGAACTCTACGGCTTGGATCTGCACGAGCACGGGATCTCCGCCTATCCGGAGTATGTCATCTCCTCCATCGGTGCGCCGAGTGGCATGAGACAGGCGATTCCGATGTCCGACGTGATGGCGAAGGCAACTCCGCGCGCCAGCTAGATGGCTTGTGGTTCCGAACCGGAGGCAGAGGGAACTCTGCCTCCGGTTTTGTTTTGTCCGGTGGCGGTGGCCCCAGCTGCTTATCGAGTAGGATTTAGGCTGAGAGCCGCATGGACTGCAAACCTCCTGGGCCGCCAAAACTAACTCTCCGAAGGATGACGTGAACACTTCGTTGCAGATCCTGTTATGCATCGCAGTCGTAATTGTCGCAGCGAAGCTGGCGGGAAACGTCGCGGCTCGCATGGGACTTCCTCTCGTTTTGGGAGAGCTTTTTGCCGGTGTTGTGCTGGGTCCAACGTTACTCAATGTTTGGACGATTCCCTGGCTGACCCAGCCTGCGACCCCCGGCACAGCTTCCGTTTTAACGGTTTTCAAGATTTTGGCGGATCTGGGCGTCGTTGTTTGATGTTCATCGCGGGTGTAGAGACAGACCTTTCCCTGATGCGCCGCACGGTTCTGCCCGCTCTTTGGGCGGGGCTGGGTGGAGTTGTTCTACCGATGATGGGCGGATACTGGCTATCGCGAAGGTTCGGCTTCTCCCCAGCCGAGGCCGTCTTCATTGGTACCATTCTGACCGCTACCAGCGTGACTATCACGGCTCAGGCGCTCTTGCATCTAGGCCAGCTCAAATCCAAGATCGGTTCTACGATTCTGGGTGCAGCGGTCATCGACGATGTACTCGGTCTGATTGTCCTGTCGGTCGTCATCGCCCTGGCACCGCTGATGGCGCATACAGGGCAGGCCTCTTGGAGTGGGCTTTCCACCACCTTGGGGCGGATGTTCGCATGCCTCGCGCTGATCGCGATACTGGGCCCATTTTTCGCCCGGTGGGCGTTGAAATATGCCACGCGGCTCCACGGGAATCACACCGAAGTAGCCGTGGCGCTGGCGGTTGCCCTGTTCCTGGCCTTTCTAGCCCAGTGGGCGGGCGGCATGGCGGCCATCACCGGATCGTATCTGGCTGGCCTCTATGTAGCCATGACCCCAGAAAGGGAAAAAGTAGTGGTGGACCTTCATCCCATGCTGAACTCGTTTTTCGGACCCCTCTTCTTTGTTTCGGTTGGGATGGAAGTGAATGTTTGGCACATGGGGGGACGCTTCAGTTATTTCGTACTGATTCTGGCCGTCGCAGTCTTCGGCAAGATTGCAGGTTCGGGCCTCGGAGCCTACTGCACAGGCTTTACCAGTCGGGAATCGCTCGCGGTGGGTGTCGGCATGGTTCCCCGTGGCGAGGTTGGCTTGATCACGGCAAGCCTGGGACTGGCCGCTGGATTGGTAACACGGGAAGTGTATGCCCAAGCGGTCGTGCTGGTTCTACTCACGACTTTAATCACACCCGGCATCTTGCGGTACGTGCTCCCTCATGACTCCGCAGGAAGCGCTGGGCATTGAGATTCGCAGCAAGATCGACAAACTTGAGATACGATGGCCGCAGCCGAGTGGGCCCGTTGAAATTTTACCGATCTGCCGCTCGGCAGCTACACCACTATTATCGAAGGACTCGGTATGCAAGGAAAATTGAAATAGGGGGATTGCCTCATGAAGCGAAACAGTTTTTCACGTCGTGAATTCTTGCAAACAACTGCTGGCGCTGCGGGTGCAACGTTTGCCGCAAAAGCCATCTTCTTGGATACTGAACCGCTGTACGCCTCTCCCCTCCCTGTTGCCGCCAGCGACCGCGTCCGTTTCGGTATCGTCGGCGTCGGCATGGAGGGCAGCGGTCTGCTCTCGACCGCCATCCAACTTCCCGGTGTGGAGTGCGTGGCCGCTGCGGACCTCTACGATGGCCGCCATGAACTGGCCCGAGAGATTGTTGGCAAGCCCATCACCACTACGCGCCGCTATAAAGAATTGCTCGATGACAAGATGATCGACGCCATCGTCATCGCCGTACCCGATCACTGGCACAAACAGGTTGTTGTGGATGCCCTCGCCGCCGGCAAAGACGTCTATTGTGAAAAGCCATTTTCCCATACGCCGGCCGACGGCCTAGCCATGGTCGAGGCCGCCAGGAAGACCGACCGCATCGTCCAAGTGGGTGCGCAGCGTACCAGCTCTGTCCTCTGCGCCAAAGCCAACGAACTCTACACCCAGGGCGCCATCGGCGAATTGAGCCTGGTCGAGGCCACTCTAGGACGCAATGATCCCACCGGCGCATGGGAATATCCGCCGCCCGCTGATCTATCTCCGGAAAATCTGGATTGGGATACTTGGCAGGGAACCGCCGCCAAGAAGCCATTTGACCCCTTGGCCTTCGCCCGTTGGCGTTGCTGGAAGGAATACGGTACCGGTGTCGCGGGAGATCTACTGGTGCATCTCATCAGCGGAATGCAACGCGTTCTCGGAATCAATGAAATTCCCAAGCGGGTTAGCGCTTTCGGCGGAATTTATCGCTGGAAAGACGGACGCAATATGCCGGATGTCCAGTCCGTCCTCTTCGAGTATGCGAACGTCCCCGTTTACATGCGCCTGAGCCTGGGCACCGAATCGACTGAGGTTACGCGCTTTATGGGATCCAAGGGCATTCTGGAGCTTACCGAGTTTGGGCTAAGCTATTCTCCGCAACCGGGTGTGGATCTAAGTCCCAGCTACTATTCGAGTTCATTCCCTGCTCGTCTGAAGACTTCATATTTAGAACAGTGGCACAAAGACCACGATCCCAAACCTGGCCAGGAGCCTTTTCCAGAGAGTCTCAGTTTTAAAGGTAACGACTACGACGATCTGCGGCCCCACCTTTGGAATTTCTTCGAGGCCGTACGTTCGCGCAAGCCGCTCCTGCAAGACGCGGTCTTCGGCCACCACGCGGCACTCGGCTGCCACATGGCCAATGAGTCGTACTTCAGGAAGCAGCCCGTCCACTGGGATGCCACCTCGAAAAGCATACAGTCGTAACAAGTCTGACAACCAGGGAGACCGCTCATGAAGCTTGTCCGAAACACATTTGCCGTTACGTTGCTCACTCTGTTGTCGACCCTTGCCTATTCCGAAACTAAAGTCCCCTTGTCCAAGCCTTATCTCGGTCGCTGGGATGTGGTTCTCAAGGACTCCGCCAAAACCTATCCCACCTGGCTGGAGATCACTGAAGTTGAAGGCAAGGTCCAAGTGCGCATGGTCGGACGTTGGGGTCATGCCCGTGTTCTTCCAAAAGCGGAAGTTTCAAACGCAGGTATCACGTTTACATCGCCCAAGGAAGAAGAAGGAGGCAAGGACTCCGACATGGTCTTCGAAGGCAAGGTTTCGGGCGGGAACCTGGCCGGAACCTCTACCGGACCCGATGGCGCGAAGTGGACCTGGACTGGCAAGCGCGCGCCATCCCTCCAGCGAAAAAGCCCTCCGCATTGGGGGAAACCAGTGGAACTATTCAATGGCAAGGATATGAACGCCTGGCGACCCAGCGATTCTGCCGCTGCCAACGTATGGAAAATTGAAAATGGAACGCTCGTAAGCCCCGGCCACGGCCCCGAACTCCTTACGATCACTAAGTTCGAGGACTTCAAGTTGCATGTCGAATTCAACTGCGCTCCGAAATCCAACAGCGGCGTCTACTTGCGTGGTCGTTACGAAGTCCAAATCGAAGATGACCCTGAGCCGGAAGCGCTAAGTCAACGCACGGGAGGGGTCTACGGATTCCTGGCTCCGTCGCCGGAAGCGCCACGCACACCCGGAGTTTGGCAGACCTACGACATCACCTTTGTTGGGCGAATGGTCACGGTGGTCCTCAACGGCAAGACGATTATCGACAACCAGGAAATCCCAGGGATCACCGGCGGCGCGTTGGACAGCCAGGAAGAACTGCCCGCGCCGATCTACCTGCAGGGCAGCGAAGATGGACACGTAGCGTATCGAAATATTGTTCTTACGCCGGCGACGGGCGCTCGTTAAGAAATGACTCGGCCGTTTTCGGCCCTATGATTAAGGCCTGAGATAGCGTCAGAGACGGTTGTGGCTGGGAGTTGTTGCCTTGGAGAATGCTTCGCGTTCAGTGTAAAATTGAAGGGCCGAAGAAGTTTCAACTCTCCAGCGATGTAACTCATTGATGGCGCTATCGTCTAGGGGTTAGGACGGAAGATTCTCAATCTTCAAACACGGGTTCGATTCCCGTTAGCGCTACCAAATTCCCTGGTTTTTTACGGACCCCTCTTCAAAATTCAAAGTACCCTGCGGCTCTCGCCGGAGGTGGAATCCCATCGGTACCGGTCGCTGGCAGCAAGTCCACAACCCCGCGCAGGCTCTCCCAAGCGGCCTCGGTGAGTGCTGGGTCGGCTCCGACAAGGTCGCGGATCATCTGCCAAGCTGCAACGTTGAGCGCACCCTCGGGCGGAGGGCCCATGGCCAAGGAGACGGAGCACTGCGGACAAAAGCAGATTCGACGGGCTCCCGATTTCTGCCGTGGCCTTACGCCAACGGTCTGCGCGAACATATAGACGGCGACGGATTTGTGTCCCGCCTCGAGTTCCTGGTTGCAGCGCAGACAAAATAGATTTTCCAAAGACACCTGCTTGGAGTTCGTAAGCTGATTTCAGCCAATTCGAATATTCTGTCCGAGCAGGGGTGAGACGCAAGTATGAAGAAGGATTCCTGTGTGCTTGGTTTGATGGCCATTCGCTGACGGTGCGGCATCTCCAATGAAGCCGAGTCGCACCCGGAACCAAGCTGTGCTCTACCCATGCTGGATGGCATGAGGCACTCTAATGCAATGAGTTCCGGAAAATCACGGATACCTCCGCCTTCGGAGAAGCTTTTTCGCCTGGCGCATGTCCGCAAGATGCGCGATTGTGAACAAGTGGCCGCCGTTTGCTATCGGGTTCGCAGCGGAGAAATTGAATTTCTGCTAGTGCGAACGGGCAGCGGACACTGGACGTTTCCAAAAGGCGGCGTAGAGCCGGGACTCAGCCACGCGCAGGCGGCGGCTCTCGAGGCTTTCGAAGAGGCGGGCGTGCATGGCCGGATGGAAGAAGCTCCGTTTGCTCGTTACGTCCGCCACAAGCGGGGTGGGGAGAGGGGATCCGCGGCAGGGTCTGCCGAAAAAGGGATTGCCACCAGTGCTCATCTCTGTGAGGTACTGCGGCTGGTTACACCGCAAGAGTCCAATCGAAATCCCACCTGGTTTTCCTCAGAGAAGACGAAGAAAAAATTGATAGAGTGTCGAACGACGGAGTTTGGGGCTGAGCTAGTCCGCATAGTCGACCGCGCGGTTGCGCGCGTCCGGCGATTGCTTCACACGACAGCAGATCCGAACGACGCGCTGCAGAGGGTGCAGTTCGAAGCTTCTGCGGACGCCGGTCTTCATGCCTGGTCTGAAAAAACTTTCGTCCGCCCCGTTCATCGCAATCCGGGTCCGGCGCTTCCCGCGAAAATGAATATCGATGGCGCGCATCGGGGAAAAATTTTGCAACTGGGTCCGACCCTTGTTGTTAATGCCGCCAGAGGTGTGAAGAGACTTTCTGGCGCAGCCAGCGTAGCGGAAAAGAAACGCGATTGACGGCGGCGTAAGCCATCCAGCTCTGGCTTTCAGAACAGTTTTAGCTTTTTCTTTCTTCTTCCGCCGCCGGGGAGTACACTTCCGGCCATGACCGACAATCCGTACGTTTCAGCTTCCAAAAAATGTGACATTGTCATGAAGGGCGGAATTACTTCGGGCATTGTGTATCCGCGAGCTGTCACTCGACTGGCGCGGGAGTACCGCTTTCAATCCATTGGAGGAACGTCCGCTGGTGCCATCGCCGCGGCGGTCACAGCGGCGGCTGAGTACAGGCGGCGGAATGGGGAAATTGTCTTCGAGGAGATGGACAAGATTCCCGACTGGCTCGGAGCGCCGTCTGATTGTGGGAATGGGTCGAATCTATTTCATTTGTTCCAGCCGCAACAATCCATGGCGGGCCTCTTCCGCGTGGCGGCGTCGTTTTTGGGATATTCCGGCTGGGCCCGTTACTGGAGGCTAGCCGTGGCGCTTTGGCTGGAGGAACTGGTGGGAGCGCTGCCTGGTCTGGCTGTGACTGCGCTCTTATGGAACAGCCATTTTTATGCCGGGTTGATGTTGGGCGCAGTGATTGCGGTGGTTGGTTTTTTGTTGGGTGCTGTGGCTGGTGTGGTGCTTCGGGCTGCACGTCTGCCAAAGCATCGTTTTGGTTTATGCACGGGATATGAGGAGCCGCGTTCTGGTAGACCTGTCACGCTCACGGAGTGGCTGAACAACCAAATCAATGCGCTTGCGGGCCATCCGGCGGAGAAACCTTTAACCTTTGGAGATCTGCGGCGTGCCGGGGTTACGTTGAAGATGATCAGCACGTGCCTGACATTGGGTCGGCCGTACACACTGCCTTTCGATACCAACGAGTTCTATTTTTTTCCCGAAGAGATGCGGTCGTACTTTCCCCAGGCGGTGGTGGATTGGATGGTGCAGCACGCGGGTGAAGTTTCACAGCACCGCGAGCCGGTCGATACCAGCGGGCTCGTGCCACTTCCTGCGGCTGACGATCTTCCTGTCATTGTCGCCACCCGGTGCAGCCTCAGCTTTCCGGTGTTGTTCTGCGCGGTGCCGTTGTATACCGTGGATTGGACACGTCGCCGTCGCGCGGAGAACGAGCCAATTCCTGCGAAGCGAGTACCCTGAGATGCGCTGGCGCACGACGAAGCTCGCCGCCCTGAAGTTGTGTGGTTTTCGGATGGCGGTATCTGTAGCAATTTTCCCTTGCACCTCTTTGATTCGCCTTTGCCGCGCTGGCCCACGTTTGGCCTAAATCTGCGCGAGACGCGTCCCGACTACGCTTACGATCAGTCCGACGACCACGTTTGGCTGCCCACGACCAATCTGGGTGGTATCGCACAGGAGTGGAAGCGCTGGACCAGCACGCCTTCTACCGTGCTGAGTTTTGCCAGCTCGATTGTGGACGCAGCCCGCAACTGGACCGATACCTTACAGACGATGGTCCCGGGCTATCGCGACCGTATCGCACATGTCTATCTGGACCCGAAGCAAGGCGGGCTGAACCTCAACATGGAAAGTGACGCGGTTCGTGAAATCGCGGGATACGGCGCGCGTGCGGCGGGCCGGCTAGCGGATCGTTTTCTGCGAGGAATCGACAATGGCGAGACTACGCCGATGACCTGGGACAACCAGCGCTGGATTCGCTACCGTTCGACGATGGAGGTAGTGAAGGATTTTCTGTCTCGTTTTTCGGCATCGCTCAAGAGTCCGGAACCGGGAGATCGCACCTATGTGGAACTGGTTCGCCGCGATCCCGATGCTGCGCCGAATAGCTACCGCTTCGCCGAGGCGGAACGGGAAGGCGCTGGAGACATAACCCACGTGCTGGCCGATTTGGGGCAGGAAATGGGGGATTGCGATTTCTCGAAAAACGCGCCGCGCCCGAAACCGGGATTGCGCGTGCGGCCACAGTTCTAAGCCGGATCTTTCTATACTGGCTCTATCGTGCGCGCGCGAGCACGAGCGTGACGTCATCGGGCTGTTCGTTGGCGCCGATCCATTCGTAGACGGCGTTGGTGACCAGTTCGCTGATGCGGTCGAGCGGAAGATGGCGGTTGTCGCGAACCAAGTCAATCAGCCGTTCTTCGCCAAATTCGCCGTAGTCATTTTCCGGTTCGGTAACGCCGTCGCTGTAGGCGAGGAAAATTTCTCCCGCGCCCAAGCTCACCGTGCTTTCCTCATACATTATGTTGTCGAAGAGGCCCACTACCATTCCCCCCGTCGTCAGGCGACGAATGCTGCCGTTCTCACCTAACAGGATGGGTGGGAGATGGCCGGCGTTGCTGTAGGTGAGGCGGCGCGAGCTGCCATCATAAAGGCCCAGAAACAGCGTCGCGTATTTTTCCGCTGGGGTAGTGCTGTAAAGCTGCCGGTTAAGCAGGTACATCAGCGTGGAGGGCGAGATTCCTGGGCCGTGGGGAAGCCCATTGCCGCCACCCGCGCCGGCTAAGACAGGGACGCTGGAAGGCACACTTTCCAGCAGGTATGCGCGGACCGCCGAGTGAATCGTCGCCATCAGCAGGGCAGCGGAAATTCCTTTTCCGGAAACATCCCCCACGGCCAGTCCGAGCCGGTTGGCGGTGGCTGGGAGAAAATCATAGTAGTCACCACTGACCGTTCGTGCTGGTTTGCAGAAACCATGTACCTCCAGCGACTCCAGTTGTGAGAATAGTCGTGGAAAGAGCTGCTCCTGGACCTCGTGCGCGAT
>JAYTQD010000382.1:0-1305 GCA_043746935.1 Acidobacteriaceae bacterium
GCAAGTCGCTTCTGCTCTACTTCACCACGTGAGCCCAACCCTGCCTTCGAGCGGACGGCCCACGGCAAGCCGTGGTCCACCGCTCAAGTCGAACGTTAGGCGTCGTAGATTCCTAGGCACGAAGCCGCAGAGTAGCTCGGAATGCAAATGCAACTGGCGCTCCTGGAAGCACTTTGGCGTAATCGTATTCACAGCAAATACGTGTTCCCTCCGTCTTGCCTTGCTACTTCGAGCCGCCACAGAATGGAAGGCCACCGCCATTGCCCGCTGGTGGCCACCGTGCGCTTGTTTCAAGCAAGAACCGTGTGGGCTGCCCGTCCCGCCAGCTGGCGGGCAGCGAACCGACAGCTGCGCCCGGAAGGCATTGAAAGTCAAGCAAGTAGCTGTTCCGAAACCAAGCGCTCAGGCACACTTCGCCAATGAACTCAAACGCATCAGTTCTCGTGTCACGGAAGGCCCGCAGAAGTCCGAGAACACTGCGGCCTGTGTTCTCGCGGGTATTCGTCGCCAGGCAAGGCCAAAGTACGCCACCGCTGCCGACGCCTAACCCTTCCATCGAGGGGACAGTCAAAAGGCTACGCCTTTTCCCTGCCCCTCATGTCAAACGTTAGGCGTCGCAATGCCGACCACACGCATGCCACTCGGACGGATCAAGTCACGCGACGAGCTCGTCGCGCGACTTCGCGCTGCCGGAATCGAACCGGATCTGCGGCAAGAGGGCTGGCCTCTCGCGTTCGCAACCTTCCCGGTTACCGATACGGATGTCGGTCCTTCCGTAGGAAAACTCTCCCTCGCTCTCAAGAGCCACTACATCAAGCTTGCCAGCGGCATCGCCTTCGCCTCGAGGCTCAAACAGATTACCTATAGCCCAATTCTTAGCGACACTGGGCCGCAGCCTGATGGAACGAAGCTGTCTCATCGGCATTCCGAAAACGCGGTGCACATTCGCGCTAGAGTCGACAAAGCTGCTTGGCTCAAAGCGAATGCGAGAAGTCGCAGCAAACTCTTGGTTGGCCCACTCGTTGGGGCGCTGGGCGACATTCGTGCGACATGGTTACTTCAAGATGAACGCGATGAACTCGCCTCCATCTTCCAATCCTTCGTCAAGGTCACAGGTTCGCCTTCAAAACCATGAGCAGTCCTCGAACGGGAGCGACGCCTAACCCTTCCATCGAGGGGATGCCCAAAAGGCTGCGCCTTTCTGTCACCCCTCATGTCAAACGTTAGCCGTCTGAAACCCGTCATTTGCCCACCATGTACGTCATCACGAATGAAAACCCAGATTCTGCTGATGCCACGCTCTTG
>JAYTQD010000383.1:0-3637 GCA_043746935.1 Acidobacteriaceae bacterium
GCCCCGTCCTTGTCGCGCTTCTTCTTTTGCGACAGGGCGGGGCTTTTGAACTTCGGGCGGGTGGTGCAGGCTTTTGATCTCTCTATCCCCACCTGGACAACGGGTGCCCCGTCCTTAGCGAAGCAAAGGGCGGGAACGACGCTGCGGGGAACCACGGCTGGAGCGGACCATAAAATCCAGCGCGCGGGCGCAAGCAGTCTACCTTCGAGGGGAGGATAAAAGTACCCCGAGGGTGCCCCACTCAAGCCCTCTTTTGGCTTGGCGTGGCTTCGGTCAACCATTCGCACAAGCTTTTCCAAGTCCCAATTTGTCGCCCTACCCCGCAACGGGTACCATGGACACTCCAATCCCATCGCCACGGCTCGGAGGCACTCCCCATGAAATTCAAACTCTCCTCATTACTGTTCGCCCTAATTCTCTCCGCCCACGCCGCCGACGCTCCCAAATATCACATCCTCCGCCACATGGCCCTTGGTGGCGACGGCGGCTGGGACTACCTTACCTTCGATCCCGCCGGCCACCGCCTCTTCATCTCCCGCTCCACACGTGTGATGGTCGTCGACGTCGCCGCTGGTCAGCTCACCGCCGAAGTGGTGAACACCCCCGGCGTTCATGGCATCGCTTTAGTTCCAAATGCAGGCCAAGGCTACACCAGTAACGGGCGCGAAAACACGGTCACGGTTTTCGACCTCAAAGACCTGCACGAAACCGCCCGCATCAAAGTCGGCCAAAACCCCGACGCCATCGTCTACGATCCATCCTCGAAACGCGTCTTCACCCTCAACGGCAAAAGCCACGACGCCACCGCCATCGACGTAGCCACCGGAAAAGTCGTCGGCACCATCCCGCTCGGCGGCAAGCCCGAATTCTCCGTCTCCGACGGTAAAGGCCGCATGTACGTCAACATCGAAGACAAAAGCGAGATCGTCGAATTCGATCCCCAGGCTCTCAAAGAAACCCACCGCTGGAAACTAATCGGCTGCGAAAGCCCCTCAGGCCTGGCCTTGGACAAGAAAAACCGCCGCCTCTTCGCCGGCTGCGATAACAAGAAAATGGCGGTAGTCAACGCCGATACCGGCGCCGTCATCACCACCCTCCCCATCGGCGAAGGCGTCGATGCCAACGCCTTCGATCCTGAAACCATGCTCGCCTTCAGCTCCAACGGAGAAGGCAATCTCACCGTGGTACACGAAGACTCCCCAGAAAAATTCACCGTCGCGGAAACCGTTCCAACGGCGAAAGGCGCCCGCACCATGACGCTCGATCCCGAAACCCACAAAGTCTACGTAGTCACCGCAAAATTCGGCCCCGCGCCAAAACCCACAGCAGATACGCCACAGCCGCGCCCGTCAATTCTGCCGAATTCATTCGAGGTGATCGAACTCGGGCAGTAAGCACTTGAGGTCGCAATTTGCGACCTCAAAAACAAATGGCGGAAGCGTGTGCGAGTCGAACGCACCGGTGACATCGTGGATGCCGCCCACCAGTTTTGAAGACTGGGAAGTTCACCGGAACTTATTCGCTTCCGTTTGACCGAAGTCCCTCCATTGTACGGGCAGCTTTTAGGCGCTCCATTGTCAGCGGCGCCCACGCTTTACGGCAACAAAGTGGAAAGTGACCTGGCGATCCGAGTAGGCGCCGGTCACGCCTGCGGGGAATTGAACGCGAACTTTGTCTTGATCGTGATCCGAGTGCACCAGTTCGGCACCAGCCAATGATGCAATTTGAGTGGAATTGAGAATTCCCAATTCATATTGGCGGCCTGCTACTCCGGAGACTTGAAGAATTAGCTGATCCCGGGTTGACGTCCAGGATTCGGACATGATTCTCAGGCCCTGGCTGGCTGCCCCCAGCGGTGGCAGGTTCGCGGGAATGCTTACTCCGAAATCGTTCCGCAAATGGATGAGCAACTTCGTTGGCCCGGCGCAGGCAGGGACATTGACAGAGACGTGCTGGTCGACTGTGTTCGCCTGAATCCGGAAAGGAACGGAACGGCCATTTATCTCTGCCCCAGTGACCTGTGCTCGCAAGCTGAGGGCGGGCGCAAATTCCAGCGAGCATTCGCCTTTGCCCGTGGCACGCGACACCAACTGAATGCTATCGGCCGTCCGGGAATACTCCAGGTCCATCGTGCTGGCTCCGACATTCAGATTTGAAACGCTGGCAAAACGCCAGTCCGCGGGAATATGGGGCGAGAAAGTGACACGGTGGTTTAGGGTGTCCACATTGATGCCCAGCAAACCGCGTAACAGCGGATTCACCACCATGGCCGCGGACCAAATCTGGTGTGGCGAACTACTGCCCACCGGTTGATAGTAGTCGCCGGAAAGAACTTCGGTGACGTGGCCCAAGGAGCCATCGAGACTGAGAAGAGCGTTCGCGCGCAAATTGGCATAGGCGGGCAGCGCGCGATGATAGCGATACTCGCCAGTGGACGCCCAGCCTGTAAACAGAGGCCACACCGCGCCGAAATGATAGCCGTCTGGGCCGTAGTGCGGGTCTTGCGAGGAGATGATCCGCATGCCCCAATCGGTTTGGTGATCGGGCCGGGCGAGCTGACTGATCACCGCTTGCGCCTTGGCCTCGTCGAGCAAGCCAAACCACATGGGCACGGTTGCTAAAACACTGGTGATGTTGACTTGCTTGTCGTTTTTATCGAGCGCGAAAGCGAATGAGTTCTGGGTTTGCGACCAGAAAGATTGATTCAGGAGGCTGCGCTGGCGAGCAAACTGATTTGCCAAGTCTGCACGTACATCCTCCTTACCCGCAGCTCCCGCCAGGCTGGAGAGCGCGCGCAGAGCCTCGGCCCCGACTCCGCTTTGGTAAAGCTCAGTCTTCACAGGCAACAGAGGCCCGCCTTCCACCCACCCGTGGCCAAAGCCAAAATTTTGCGGAAGACCTTGCGCGTCGTAGGTTGAACGCAGGAACTGATAGGCACTCCAGAGATGCGGCCACTGCTCTTTGGCAAAGCCGACATCGCCGCTGCGCGTGACGTAGTCGTTCGTGGCGATGATGAATAATGGAGTAGCGTCGGCGGCGGCGTAGGCATAAGGAAAATCTTTGAACCAGGGCACAAAATTGGCGGACTGCGCAATTTCGTGGGTAATTTTTCCGTCCTCGCGCTGGTATTTACTGAGGAATTCCAGAGCCGTCCGCGTTGTGGCAGTGTCGCCCGCAGCGTCGAGTCCGAGTCCTGTCCACAGGGCATCGCGCCCGAAAAACCAGGCGAAGCCTGGGCGCTGACCGTCGCCGGAAGTCCGGTATCCAGCGACCAAGCCGGTTCCCAGAGTTGGATTGGTGACCAGTCCCTGGATCATGCTTACACGCGACCAGTCATAGGCTCGTTGAAGTTCCTGATCTGGAAGCTTAAGGTTCACGGTTCGCCCGAGATAGGCGCGGTAGTATTCGGCGGACTCGGTCAAAAGGGCGTCGTACGATGTGGAGAGGCGGCGGTACTCGGCTTCGGCTTCTGGTTGGTTCTGGGAGGAAGCAGCGATAACGATGGCCTTAGTCTCGTGGCCCTTCTTCGTTACGCCCAGGCGAAACGAGTTTTCCTGCGACGCAGAGTAGTTGGTCTGGTACTCGCCGCGCGCGTCATCCGCAGTTGGGGAGCCAATGAGCGCCGCAAACTTCTTTT
>JAYTQD010000384.1:0-1301 GCA_043746935.1 Acidobacteriaceae bacterium
AACAATTGCCCCTGCGATGTGAACGATCCAGTCGCCAGCTGTTTGCGGTTTGCCGAAATTGAACACGATGGCATCGTAGCACGGGGGCACTCACGGTGGCTGGCCCAGGCTTTTGATCTCTCTATCCCCACCCGGACAAGGGATGCCCCGTTCTTTGCGAAGCCAAGGGCGGGTGCGGGAATGTTGGCGTTATGGAACGGCTTTAGAAGTTGCACCAACGACATCGCATCCCGCCCTGTCGCACAGAACGCGACAAGGACGGGGGCACCCAGAGTTTTACCATTAGGAAAAGAGATCAAAATCAAAGCCTCGATCTCGCGAGCGGGAGTTGGATTAAATGGGCTGGCCGACTGCCCCACTCAAGCCTTTGGCTTGAGTGGGGAATCGAATCACCTCTCACTTCGCAGGAATCGAATCAAACTTACCGGACGATTCTTCATAGAAAAGCGCTCCTTCTTTGGGATCGCCGCCGCTCCAATGCTTCCATCCACCGGGAACTCGCAGGAAGCTGCCTGCCCCAACGCGCTTGCTGCCTGCCGCATCCTTGTACAGGTAGGCGCCCTTCACCACAACGATCCAAACATCATTTGTGT
The DNA here is from genome assembly GCA_043746935.1 of Acidobacteriaceae bacterium. GTDB lineage: Bacteria > Acidobacteriota > Terriglobia > Terriglobales > Acidobacteriaceae > JANXUC01. Next base: position 594 of record JAYTQD010000384.1, read on the forward strand.
GGGTATGCTGCCCGGCATCGTATCCCGGCGCGAACTTGGTGAATGTGGCATGCGCTCCCTTGTCCGCATCGCCCCAGATTGCGGCCATGGAGACCCCGTTGCCCATGTCATGGTAATTCGCCTGATCAGCGGAGACGAAGATTGCATCTCCCTTCGACTGATCCTGCTGTCCCTGCATTCGCCCGATGGACCACGCCATCATCAACGTCGTCGCTACTCCAATTGTCAACAGTGTTTTTTTCATGTCGCCTCCGCAGATTCTCGTTGCACTTCGGACTCCGGTCGAATTCTATACCACTCGTTAGCCGTACTAGGTGGAATCGTTGGCGTAATATCGCCGGGACTCATCCTTATCCCTTCTTCATCCCTTCTTCCCCGCCGCCTCATATGCCACGCCCAGCCACTCCAGCACCCCGCGCAAATCCTCTTCACTCTCCATTTCAAACACAAACCACTTCGCCGCGGCCATCATCGTCTCCTGAATCCGCGCATCCCGCTTCAGCTGACCCATCGTCTTCGCCGACGCGCCAACCAGCTTGAACGCCACCGCATTCGGCGAACCCAGCGCACGCGTTTTCGGCAGCGCTGCAAAAATTGTCGGCCCGCGATACAGCGCCGTCAACCCAAACATCGGCTTCGTCGTCAAGTCCGGCCAACCCGACACCTCTTCCGCCAGCAATCCCGACCACACTTTCATTTCTTCGGAAA
>JAYTQD010000385.1:0-1300 GCA_043746935.1 Acidobacteriaceae bacterium
AGCCGCCGTGCAATCAGCAAAGGTTCGTCCCCAAACTCTTGCGGCTTTCCGTGCGGATCCACCAGCAACACGCCCGTGGTCGTCCGGCCATATCCGCGCGAAAGCACATCAAACTCCACGCCTCGTCCTTTCAGCAGTTCGCCCAGTAAAATCACAAATGGCGTCTTGCCCGACCCTCCCACCGCCAGATTTCCAACGCTAATCACGGTCCCTTGCAAACGCCGCGCACGCAACGTCCCGCGCTCGTGCAACGCGTTCTTAGCTCGAACTATGGCCCCGTAGATGGAATCCAGTACGCTCATTGCACGAAGAATTTCATCTGGAATTTGCCTCCGCCTTCAACTCCGCCAAAGCTTCCACGACTCGCTTCGTTGCTCCCATTTGTTGGCGCAGAGTTTCCAAAGCTCGTTGCCCCAGCGCCTTTCGTTCCTCAGGTGAATCCACCAGCTCCATGAACACCAAGGGCAACTCGGCGGCGCCCACAGTTCGCACTGCCTGATTTTGCAGAAAGCGTTCGACGATGTCACGAAAGTTCTGATACGAAATCCCGGTGACAATCGCGACGCCGAACTGCGCTGGCTCCAGAATGTTATGTCCCCCGTGTGCAACCAGGCTGCCTCCAACAAACGCAAGGTCCGCAAGAGAATACGCCGAGGCCAGCTCCCCAATCGAATCCAGCAGAAACACCCCGCCGGAAACCGGCTCTCCGTGCCACTCTGACCGCCGCCAGTACTTCGTCCCCAGGCGCTGTAGCAGTCCAGCCACTTTCTCGAACCGCTCCGGATGGCGCGGAGCCAGCACCATTACTGCCTTCGGATGGCTGGCCAGCACATTCTCAAACCCACGCATCAACAGCGGCTCTTCGCCTTCCATCGTGCTGCCACAAACCAGCACAGGCTCCGCGCCGGTCTTCGCCAAGGCTTCGCGCAATTGTGCGACCAGCGGCACCTCAACCGGAGGCGTCACGTCAAACTTCAGATTCCCCGCGACTCGCACACGGTTCGCCGCCGCGCCAATCTCCACCAGCCGTCGCTCGTCCTCGGAAGTCTGCGCCAGGAACAAATCAATATTTTCAAGAACAGGCCGCAGCCACCGCCGAAACCGCAAGTACCCGGGCAGCGAGCGATCCGAAATGCGCGCGTTCACCACAGCGACCCTCGCACCACTCCGCTTGGATAAGCGCAGGAAGTTCGGCCAGAACTCCGTCTCCGCCATTACGACCAACTCAGGCCGCAGCGCTCGCAAGTAAGGCCGTACGCAAAATCCAAAATCCAGCGGAAAATAAAAAACGTTCTGTTCC
>JAYTQD010000386.1:0-1299 GCA_043746935.1 Acidobacteriaceae bacterium
AATCCATCAAACTGGCCTACGGCGATCGAAGTCGTCCAGCTTGCTCCCGCAGCCTAGCGGGAACGGTGTAGCCGAAGTTTGTCTGCTGGCGCCCAAAAGGGCTAGAATCTATACTTCTCATTTTGAACAATCCGTAAGCCGCGAGGATTGCGTTAGCGTCATAATGGCAGTGGTCGAATGATCGAGCTGATCCGTGAACTCTTCCGGCGTAGGGAGTACGAGTATTCGGTCCACGCGTTGGACCAGAGTATCCTGCGCCGGATTTCGACCCGAGAGATCGAAGAGGCCGTCGAGAACGGCGAAATCATTGAAGACTATCCCGCGGACAAGTACGGCCCAAGTTGCCTGATTTTGGGTTTCACGACCGATCGGCGCCCGCTCCACGTTCAGTGCACTTATCCGCGGCGCAATCCGGTCAAAGTGATAACCTTGTACCAGCCCGACCCAGGCCAGTGGATCGAGTTCCGCCGCAGGAGACTGCAATGAAATGTGACGTCTGTACGATCGGCAATAGAAGACAGCAACTGATTCGCTACAATCTGACGATCAATGATCGGCTCGTGGTGGTCGAGAACGTTCCGGCGATCGTCTGCGACAATTGCGGCGAGATCAGCATTCAGCCCGAAGTCGCGGCCGGGTTGCAGAAAACCATTTGGGAGCGCAAAACTCCGGCGCGGATGATCGAAGCTGCGGTCTATGAGTTTTCTCGCTAATGCCTTGATGTTCAACGGGCTTGATGTCGCCCTGGCGACCTTCGCCAACCATCGACATGCCCATCTTGTCGGTGTGCGTTGCGTGGTTCGCGGCTTCGATGGTCCATTCCTTCGCCCACTCGAGGGCTTTCTTGATTGACTCCGCTATGAGGTTGCCCGCCGCCGCGCCTTTCACCAAGCTAGGTCCTCGACCGCTTGAAAGTTACCCTGTATTTGAACTTCCGACGAGCCGCTGGTCGGTCGAACTTCCAGTTGATTTTCAGCTTGGCTCGATTGGTGCGTCGATTCCAGGCTCGCACTTCAAGCCGCAGTTTTTCGATGCTGCCCATGCGGCGCTTTCCCAAACACTGTCCCGCCATCACGCTGATTTCGATTTCCGCCTGGTTCAGCCAACTGCCATGCACGGGCGTGTAGTGCACGGTGAAGCGATCCCAGAGTTGTTTGCCGGATTCGACTCCGTACCGGTCCGTGAGAGACTTCGCGGTATGCGTGCTTAGGTTGTCCATTACCACGTGGATTGTCTTCGCTTCCGGATATGCGCTCGCCAACCGCTGCATCATTCCGGCGAACTCCGCCCCGCTCCGCG
>JAYTQD010000387.1:0-1297 GCA_043746935.1 Acidobacteriaceae bacterium
ACGGTGAGTTACCCCCTCCGTCGCGTTCGCTGACGCAAGACCTCTACTAGGCCCTGTTTGCGGACTTTTCCGAGTGGGAGCTTGGTTTTTGGCCGCCCCTCGCCGCAACTAGCAGGTTTGCCTTCAGCCTGTCGAGGCGACGTTCCTTAAGTCTTGACGAATAAGCTCCCGGACATATTCACTCAGCTTGCCCCAATCCCCCGAGGCAACCTAATCCTTCGACATGTTCCTTCAGCGCCTCGTGGAGAGAGATATTGAGCGATGTCATCGGCATACCTTCATATTACGACAGCCAGTAAAAGTCCCTTGTCGAGGGCTTTGAAAGCACAAATGTCGATACACGTTCTCAAGTTCGAGGATGTTGCGTAAGGAGCTGGAAGTGATTTCATGGTTGGACAGGACGGCCGAGGGCGGCCGCCCCCACGTGATCATCGTGGGAGCACCGGCACCCATTCTCCGGCTGGAATTTCATTGCGGTCGGCTGCGATAACGACGTAGCAATTCGTCCGCGCTGTGGAAGCGAGGTCGCCGGAGCCTTGCCACGGGCTGAGTTCCACTTCCGCTTTTTCGAATTCGCCGGAAAGCGCGCCAGGCAGGAAACGCTTGAGGCCGGGCTTGCGGTTGATGGCTGTTTTCAATTTTGCGTGCAGGAAGTGGAGTGGGTGCGGGGATGCTCCACTCAAAGCTTCAATGATCGGGCGGGCGAAGAGTTCGAACGTCACCATGGTCGAGACTGGATTTCCCGGCAAGCCAAAGAAGTATTTTTCACGGACGCGACCAAAAACGACCGGGCGTCCGGGTTGAATCAGCGCACCCGTGAAAAAGAATTCCGCTCCCAAATCTTCCAGCACTTGTTCCACAAAGTCATAACGCCCCACTGACACGCCGCCGCTCAGGAGGAGCAGATCGCTCTGGAGTCCTTCTTCGATCAGCGCGCTCAGCCGCACTTTTTCATCGGGCGCAATCGGCAGTATGACCGGTTCTCCGCCCACCTTGCGAACTTGCGCCGCCAGCGAGTGCGAATTGGAATTGCGAATCTGATAGGGGCCGGGGGTTTCCGCAATCCCCACCAGTTCATCGCCAGTGGAGAGAATGGCGACGCGAGGGCGCGCGTACACGGACACGCAGCTCTTGCCCACGGAGGCGGCGACGGCAATCACAGACTCGCTGATGCGCTTGCCGGGTGACAGTAGCGGATTCCCGCGCCGGGCCTCCGCGCCGGCGGGGACAATGTTGTCGCCGCTGGCTACGCCTTTAAGAATTTCGACGATATCGCCGCTGCTCGATGTGTGTTCCA
>JAYTQD010000388.1:0-1296 GCA_043746935.1 Acidobacteriaceae bacterium
CCCACATAGGTGGTGGACCCCTCGTCACGAATCGGATATCCGTCTTCGTCCTCGGCCGTCTGGGTGAACACGCAGCCCAGCTTGGCCTCGCGAGTCTTGGCTTTGCCGGTTTCGTCTTTACCGCGACGCCCTTCGGTTTCCCGAGGAACCACCGGAAGTCCCGTTCCATCCATGGTGATGTAAAGTTTTGGCACGGCGGGTAGTAGCGGAATCACTTTGCCCGACAAGATCCCTTCCCGCTCCTGTTTCCATTGCGCCTCAATCTGCGTTCCCAATTGCTCGGAAATCCGTTCCACCTCTTTGGTCTTCACCTCAATGCCGGCCAACTCCCGCAGGTCCTGCCGACCCTGATCGAAGGATTCTTTGCCCCCGACTCGGCCCATCATTCGCCGCACACCAGGACTTAGAGACACCCCGACGATGTCCAGTTCCTGGTCCTTGGGAAGGAATCCGCCTTGGCAACTCGGACAATGATAGTAGGCTCGCCGCACGTCCATCCACGACAGCACGGTGAGGACCTGTTTGCTGCGATAGTCCACGAATTCCGCTGGATGGCCCTGCCCGCAGTCCGGATGCGCTCCGCAATAACCTCCGCCATCGCTATTCAGCAACTTCTCCAAAAGGGATCCACCCAATTTATGCATCGCCGCCCGAATCGCCATTTCGCTGGCCTCCAAATCCAAATGCCCCAGCCGTTGGCGGTCCCCGAGCATGCGTCCGATCAGGCGATCGATTTCCTCTTCCGCCTCGCGGCGAAACGCCTCCGCAGTTTTTTTTTCAACTGCGCCAACTCGTCTTCATCAGCGAGGATTGGCGTCGGACGCAGTTGACAGATCTGTTCGTTGATCGCAACCAGTTCCTCGCACAAGCGGTCGAACTCGCGGTAGCGCTCAACCTCCTTCTCCACCTTTTCCAGTTCCGGTCCCAGGGGGAGGTTTCGCGCCTTGGTTTTGCCCTTGACACTGGCGTTCCACAAGTATTGGGGGCCGTGGCCGGGATGATCATCTTGCGCGCAGGCGCAGTTGCGCTTGCCGCACTTGCGAAAGTTCACCGAAATGGTGCCGCGGCGGAAATCGCCGAGGGCCTCCAGACTCCGGTGCAACTCCTTGCGGCGGGATTCTAGTGATTCGAGGGTGGGTTCCATGGATCTCCGTTCTGAATGATCAACCACATTCAGATTATCGACCAAAAAAAGGGAAACGCAACGATCACCCACAAATTTGACGCACACCCGTGGAACTAGGGTGCTTAAACGTTTTCGGGATCTCTGCCCGGCACCATGTTGTAGGCCTCTTT
>JAYTQD010000389.1:0-9623 GCA_043746935.1 Acidobacteriaceae bacterium
GAAGGTTCCTGGATGTTTCTGCTGGAAGAGTACGAGCACGCCAAAGCCCGCAACGCCCACATCTACGCCGAGATTGCCGGCTACGCTTCCAATTGCGAAGCCTTCCACCGCGTCCGCATGAGCGAAGACCCACAAGAACCCGCCCGCGCCATCAAGCTGGCCATGGAAGAAGCGGGCGTCACACCGACAGACATTCACTACGTCAACCTGCACGGTACCGCCACGCCCATGAACGACCGCGTGGAGACGCGCGCACTCAAGATCGCCCTCGGCGACCACGCCTACAAAGTCCCGATGTCCTCGCTGAAGTCCCAGATCGGCCACGCCCAGGGTGCCTGCGGTGCCGCGGGCATTGCCGCCACGCTCATCGCCATGGAAATGGGCCAACTTCCACCGAATATCAATCTCGAAGTTCCAGATCCGGATTGCGATCTGGACTACGTTCCACAACCGGGCCGCAAGGCGCAGATTGACAATGCGATCTGCAACTGCGTGGGATTTGGATCGAAGAATTCGGCGTTGGTGCTGAAGAAACTGGCCCGCATATAGGGCCGTTTTGGGCTTATGCATAACGCTTGACACTCGCCGACACCCCGCCTACCCTGAAATCGTATGGAAGTTCACCTCACACCCGACCAGAAGGCGTTCGTGCGCCAAGCGATTGAGCGTGGACACCTCCGCCAAGAAGAGGATGCGGTCCAAGAGGCGCTCTCCCTGTGGGAGGCTCGTGAACGCAAGCGCGAGGAGATTCTAGCCGCCGTCGACACGGCGGAGGCATCCCTGGCACGCGGCGAAGGACGCATCATTACCGAGGAATCCATGCGGCAGCTTGCCGAGGACGTGAAACAACGCGGACGTGACCGCCTCGCCGCTGAGCAAGCCAATCCTCGCTAATGCCTCACCGTTTCGCGCCCGAAGCTGAAACGGAAATTGACGAGATTTGGCGGTATGTCGCTCAAGAGAGTGGCAGTTTTGACATTGCTGATCGGCTCATTGACTCCCTTACCGAACGATTCTTTCTTCTCTCCCGTTATCCGCACTTAGGACGCCGTCGCAATGAAGACTTGCGTGCTGGTCTCCGAAGTTTTCCCGTCGGTGAGTACGTCATCATCTACCGTGTCGAAGACAAGAACGTGTTCATACTTCACGTGTTGAGGGGTAGTCGCGATATCGAAGCGTTCTTGCGACATTGAGTGCGACACTTTTCCACCCTCCCGCCCTGTAAAATCATCTATTCACCTGGTAGTCAGCCGAATGTCCGCCGAAGAAGAAATCCTCGGGAAAGCCTACGACAGCCGCCTCATGCGCCGGCTGCTCACCTACCTGCGCCCCTACAAGGTCCGGACGACCACGGCTCTGGTAGCCATCATCCTCAAAGCCCTCGCCGAAGCCGTCGGTCCCTTCCTGGTCAAAATCGAAATCGACAAATATCTAGTCCAGCCCCATCAATCGGCCGGGTTCCTCGACCGGTTTCTCAGCGCCCAGCCGCTCACCGGCATCGCACAACTTGCGGGAATTTACGCCAGCATCATCGCGCTCAGCTTTGTTTTGGAGTTCGCCCAAACCTATTTCATGCAATGGGTCGGACAAAAAGTCATGTTCGACCTTCGCAGCCAAATCTTCCGCCACCTGCAACACATGCACATCGGCTTCTACGACAAGAATCCGGTCGGCCGCCTGGTCACGCGCGTCACCACCGACGTCGACGCCCTCAACGAGATGTTCACCTCGGGCGTTGTTTCTATTTTCGAAGACATCTTTGTGTTGGTCGGAATTATTTTCATTATGACGGCAATGAATTGGAAGCTGGCGCTCATCACCTTTGCTGTGCTTCCGCTCATCACCTACGCCACGCAGGTTTTCCGCATCAAGGTGCGAGATTCCTACCGCCGCATCCGCACCGCTATCGCCCGGATTAACTCGCACTTGCAAGAACACGTCAGTGGCATGACGGTGCTCCAGCTCTTCAATCGCGAGCGCCGCGCCTACGACAAATTCTCCGAAGTCAACGACAGCCATCGCGAAGCCTACAAAGACGCCATCCTGGCGCACGCCATCTACTACCCTGTCGTCGAAGTTCTCTCCGCCGTGGCCATTGCCAGCGTCATCTGGTTTGGTGGCACTCAGGTCATGCACCTGGTGATGACGCTCACGGTCTCGCTGGGATTCGCGAAGGGCGTGCCGCAGTTTCACCTGTTGCCCACCTTGACCACCCTCGGCGTGCTCGTTGCGTTCATGCAGTACGCGCAGCGGTTCTTCCGCCCCATCCAGGACCTCAGCGAAAAGTACAACATCCTTCAGTCCGCCATGGCCTCCGCCGAGCGCGTCTTCAAGCTGCTCGATACGCACACGGAGATCGTTCCACCTGCCGTCACCAAAACACCCACCGGTCCCGGCCAAATCGACTTCGACCACGTCTGGTTCGCCTACCGGAACACCTCTGATCCCACCGAAGCTCACGTGGGGACGGCCGCCCTCGGCCGTCCAGCCTTGCCCGAAGGGCAAGGCTCTGATGTCTCCGAACCCGATTGGGTCCTTCGCGACGTCACCTTCACCGTCAATCCCGGCGAAACCGTCGCCTTCGTAGGCCACACCGGGGCCGGCAAAACGACAATCATCTCCCTGCTCCTCCGTTTTTACGACGTCCAGAAAGGCGCCATCCGCATCGATGGCGTCGACATCAAAGACATGGACTTAACCGACCTCCGCCGCCGCTTCGGCGTAGTCCTGCAAGATCCATTTCTGTTTTCCGGAACGGTAGCGCAAAACATCCGCCTCGGCTCGAAGTGGATCACCGACGCCGCCGTCGAAAAAGCCGCCGAAGAGGTTAACGTCGCCGACTTCATCCGCTCCCTCCCACAAGGTTTCCAGGAAGAAGTCCGCGAACGCGGCAGCACGCTCTCCACCGGACAAAAGCAACTCATCTCCTTCGCCCGCGCCCTGGCCCACGAGCCGAAAATCCTGATTCTCGACGAAGCCACCTCCAGCGTCGATACCGAAACAGAATTCCGCGTCCGCGACGCCCTCACCCGCATGGTCGAAGACCGCACCTCGTTGGTCATCGCGCACCGCCTCTCCACCATTCAACGCGCCGACAAAATCATCGTCCTCCACAAAGGCCGCCTCCGCGAAATGGGCACCCATCAGCAACTTCTGGCCCAACGCGGCATTTATTTCAAGCTCTACCAGCTCCAATACAAAGACCAGGAACTCCCCAGCCCGACCTCAGCCATCCCCACCGACTAAACGTCGATCCCTTCACTTCAAAGACGCCAACTACCGGGTTAGTGTAGAATTTTTGCCAATTTCAAAATTAAAAAGCAAGTTCGAATCCTCAACACGTTCGTTCTCGAAACTGCATGATTCTCGACACGCAAACAACGGAAGTTGCGCCGGAGGCACCCCAATCGCCGCCTAAGTCCAGGCTATCCCCCAAAACTATCCTGTCCATTGCCGCCCTCATCGTTTTCACCGTACTCATCACTTGGCGAGCGCGAGTACTCGAAACGACTCTGCAGCGCGAGAACGAAGAACCCGCTCTGATAGGTCAAACTGCACCCGTTTTCTCCGCTACAACCCTCGACGGTCGCACCGTCTCGCTAGCGGATTTTCATGGCCAAAAGAAGGTGGTCGTAAGCTTCTGGGCCAGTTGGTGTGGACCCTGCCGCCTGGAAATGCCCACTTTGACGGAGTTCTACAAAAAGAACCACACCACCTCCAGTGATTTCGAATTTCTCGCTGTCAGCATCGACGAAGACACCAAAGATGCCACTGACTTCGCCACCGCACAAAAACTGATCTTCCCAGTGCTCCTCGATCCCAAGCAAAAAGTCGCGAACGCCTACGACGTCGAAGGCATCCCCACAATGTTCATCATCGACAAGGATGGCAAGGTCATCTACGGACACTACGGCTACGACGCAGCCATGCAATTTCAGCTGGCCCGCGAACTTGGCATCGAGGTCGGCTCTGCGGTTGGCTCCAAGGAAAAGACCCCCCGGGAAGGAGCCACCGAATGACGGTGCCCGCCATTGAATTCTCCGGCGTGACCAAGGTTTACCAGCGTCGTTTCGCCGGAGCCAGTGTGCCCGCACTCTCCGGAGTGTCGTTCCAGGTCGCCCAGGGCGAAGTTTGCGCGTTTCTCGGTCCCAACGGCGCCGGCAAGACTACCAGCATGAGCATCCTCATGGGCTTCATCTACCCTGACGAGGGTACTTCGCGAGTCTTTGGCCATCTACCCGGCGATGTTCGCGCTAAAGAGCGCATTGGGTTTCTGCCGGAGAATTTCGCATTCTATCGCTACCTCAACGCCGAAAAACTCTTGCGGTTTCATCTTCGTCTCAGCGGCCGCCAAGTGGCAGACCCGGGAGCCCTCATTGCGGATCTGCTCGTCAAAGTCCGGCTGGACAGCTACAAGGGACTCAAGATCGGAAAGTACTCCCGCGGCATGGTGCAACGTCTGGGCATTGCGCAGGCTCTTTTAGGCAACCCGGATCTCTTGGTTTTGGATGAACCCACTTCAGGCCTCGATCCCGCCGGACGCAAAGAAGTTCGCGATCTCATCCTTGCCTTGAAGGCGGAGGGCAAGACCATCTTCTTGAGTTCTCATATTCTTTCTGAAGTGGAACAAATTTGCGATCGCGTTATCATCATCGACCGCGGCTACATGGTTCGCGCCGGCGCGCTCCACGAGATGCTTGCGGAAGGCAATCGCGTGGAAATCATCGTCGATCACCTGCCGGAAGAGCTTGAGCAGGCCGCAAAAGACATTGGCGCATCCGTGGATCGCGAGGCGAGCCGGGTTAGCCTGTCCGTGGACACCGTCCATAAGCGAGCTTTGGCGGAAATGCTGTGGGCTGGGGGCTGCGATGTCCTCAGTCTCACGCCCACCAAGAGCTCGCTCGAAGACATGTTCCTCAAACTCGTGGGGGGATCGAAAGAGTGAAAATCCGCACCATAGCCTTCAGCACGTTCGGAAGTTTTCTGCGCAACAAGGTCATCATCCTGTTCTGCAGTCTTTTCGTTTGTATCGTCCTGCTCATGATGATCCCTTTGATGGGTTATAAGGCCATGACCACGGCGGCCAACGCTCAACAGATTCAGGGATTCGTCCTCAGCGAGGTGGCGGGCGTGATGTCGCTGGTTAGCGCCTTCGGCAGCCTGCTGGCGGCATGGGCCGCCGCCGATGCCGTCGCCGGGGAAATGAAGTCGGGGACGATTCTGGCCGTCTTGGCACGCCCTCTGCACCGCTGGCAGTTCTTGGCCGGCAAGTATCTCGGAGTGTTGCTCCTCATGGCCGTCTATGTCGTCGCCATGCTCGGCGTCACCTTCTTGCTGGCCTGGCTCGGAGGCCAGCGCTTCCACACTTCCTTGTGGGTTCTGCTGGTCTATCCCATGGTTCGCTACGGCCTCTGGGCAGCGATCTCCATGTTTCTTGTCATCTTGGTGCACCCAGTTGTTGTGATGGGGATTGTCGCTGTTCTGGCAACGCTTATGGCCATGTTTGCCTCAACTTCCCTTCACATCCCCAACTGGTTTCGCCTTCCGATTCACTTTGTCTTGCCTCTCACCAACCTGCTTTCAGAAGATCGCTTCCTGGTCATTACGCACGCCTCGGTCAGGCCCTTTCCCTGGACTTACCACGTTACCGCCCTGGCCTACGGGATTAACTACGCCCTGGTGTGTTTTCTCCTGGCGGTTGCATTGTTTCAGCGTCGAAGCCTTACGCGCGACTAAAACAGTGTGGCGCGAGCGCCCCGCCCGCGTGGTCTTGCTTTGACAGAACCCCCACACAAAGCCTAAACTCAGCCCTCAATCCGGCACGGGCAGGTCTGGCGTTTTTCAGTTTTTCACGGAGAAATCATGGCCAAGGAACTACAAAATAAAGTCGCCCTCGTCACCGGCGGCACCTCCGGCATCGGACGAGATACCGCCGTCCTCTTCGCCAAAGAAGGAGCCAAAGTTGTCGTCGTCGGACGCCGCGAAGTGGAAGGCCAGGAAACCATCGGCCTCGTCCGCGCCGCAGGCGGCGAAGGCCTCTTCGTCCAAACTGACGTTGCGAAAGCTGCCGAGGTCAAAGCCCTCGTCCAAAAAACCGTCGAAAAGTTCGGTCGCCTCGACATCGCCTTCAACAACGCCGGCATTGAGGGCAACTGGATTCCGATAGCAGAACAATCCGAGGAAGACTGGGACCGCACCATCGACATCAATCTCAAGGGCGTCTGGCTCTGCCTCAAATACGAAATTCAGCAGATGCTGAAGCAGGGTACGGGCGGAGCCATCGTCAACATGTCGTCCGTCTCCGGATTCATTGGCTCGGCTGGTTCCGCCACGTACTGCGCCAGCAAGCACGGCGTCCTCGGCCTAACCAAGAGCGCCGCCCTCGAAACCGCCAAGAACGGCATTCGTGTCAACGCTGTTTGCCCCGCCGTCATTGAAACACCCATGGGTGAGCGTCTTTTTGGTGAACCGGAGTTCAAAAAATTCGCCCTCAGTCTTCACCCCATCGGTCGTTTCGGCCAGCCCACGGAGGTTGCCGAAGCCGTCCTCTGGATGTGTTCGGACCGCGCCTCCTTCATGACCGGCCAGTCCCTGAGCCTGGATGGCGGCTTTCTCGCTGGCCCCAACGTTCCCGGCTAGCGACTCCTCAGAACATCAAAAACATGTCGAAACTGACGCTGCGAAATAACTACGGAAACGCGGGAGCGGTGGCACTCCTGCTCGTGCTCCTGCTTGAGCTGACGCTCTCAATCCGGCAAGCAATCGCTCACATGGGATGAAGGCGCTGGCTGCGATTCCACTCCTTGCCATGCACCTCCAAGTGCCCCAACCAAATTAGTTGCGCATCAGATGACTCCGCAAAAGCGAGTTGCGAAAAGTGCTCAATCACAGCCAATAAAGTGCGAAAATCGCAACACCTAGTTTACGAATAGTGCCGCAAAACGGTCGGACGACCAGCATCCGCCGAGCCACGACCATCACGGCTTCAACGACGCGAGATAAGCCGCCACAGCAATCATGTCGTCCGGACTCAACCCTGCGACCGGAGCTTTCATCAGGATCGCGCCCTTCCCGTTTCTTATGCCGGTTTGAATCTCATACATCTGCCGCACGATGTAACTTGGCGAACGACCCGCAATTGACGGCGCGAGTTCCCGACCTCTGAGATCTTTGCCATGACAGTTGGCACATGCCAGTTTTGCGCCGTTTTTTCCCCCATTCACGATGGCCGCGCCCTTGCGAATATTACCAATCGGAACATAAGCAACGAACGTCGTCCGCGCATCACGACTTTCAAAATGTTCCAAGTCCTCCGGGGTCTCGATGATGCGCTCTCCGAGCGCTTCTTGTTCCTTGCCTTCCATTGCAGCCAGAACCCAGCCGGCAACATAGGTCTTCGGCACCCGGGCGGTCTCCACCACACGAATGTTCCGTCTGGGCTTCCGCGCAGAAAAATACTTGGCTGCATCCCGAATTTCCTGATCCGTGGCCGCCTTGGCCAGCGCGATCATAAAGGCTTGCGGCGCGCGCTTGGGCAGCGCCGTCGACCGCTTTCCGCTCTTGTAATCGGCCATCTGCTGCACGATATAGGCATACGGCAAGCCTGCCAGGCTGGCATTCTCTGGACCGCCCGGCCCATCCGCCCGATGACAAAAGCCACAGGCAAAAACCTCCGGCTTGCGGCCATGCACAACGATGTCCGGCATCTTGGGATGATCTTCCGGATGCCAGTCGGGAGCCAGAAACCGGTCCCGCGCCTGCGTCAGTGTGTACCCTGCCGAGCTGTTAGGAACCTTCCGGATAGTGCCGTCGTCCGGTGCAGGCTTGAAGTCCGACGGAGGCACAACATAAGCCCACGCTGGCGGCTCGCTGACGGCTAAAACACTACTGGCAGAAGCGGCGTGAGAAGAGAACAAGGACGCGCTAATCAGCACGCCCAGAGCTATTAGCACAGAACAAATACGGACCATGCGACTCACTCTCTGACTATCTCCAGCGGGTGCCCCGTCCTTGTCGCGTTCTTTGCGACTGGGCGGGGGATTTTGCCGTCCCGATCACGGCTGCAAAGACAACCTGGCGATTCTACAGGAGTGTCTGGTTAGACATAGGGGCCCAATCCTCCATCTTCTATTTCCATGATCCATTATCAGAACACAAAGCCACCAACTATCGAGCCGCGACCGCTGCTAAGGGACGAATGGCCTTGAGTTCCTTGCCATACTTCTGCTTCACCTGATGCACCGCAAAGGCATCCTGTAAATTCAGCCAAAACTGTTCGGAAGTCCCAAAATACCTGGCCAGACGAGCCGCCATCTCGGGCGTAATTCCCCGCTTCTCCCGGACAATGTCGTTCACGGTAGGAGGAGAAACACGCAGCTCCACCGCCAGACGATAAGCCGAGATGCCCATGGGCCCGAGAAACTCTTCCCGGAGAATTTCTCCCGGATGTACGGTCCATCCCGCCAAGCGCTCGTTCTTCATATTCACGATTTCTTCTCCATACAAACAGGTCAGTGATAGTCCGTTATCTCGACATCGTAGGCGTCGCCGTCCCGCCATACGAAGCACACACGGTATTGGTCATTGATGGCAATGCTGAGCTGGCCTTTCCTGTCATGTTGCAGCTCTTCCAGCCGATTGCCGGGAGGAATCCGCAAGTCGTCCAGTTTCACGGCAGCATCGAGCATGGCCAATTTTCTCTTGGACGCTTTTCGCAGATTCGCTGGGGGCATTCTCTGGCTCTTCCCTGTGTCCCAGAACTCATGCGTGCTCTTGTCCGCGAAAGACTTGATCACAGAGCAAGCATAACGAGCGTCGTTATTAATGTCAAACATTAAATCAAAGAAACAGTCCGAGAGCTGAGAGTCTTGAGCCAACCGCCATTTACAATGCTCCAGTGCGAATTCTGATATCCGCCGGGGAGGCTTCCGGTGAAATGTATGGCGCTCAACTCATTCATGCCCTGCGCCGCCTGGACCCGAGCCTGGAATTCTTTGGCGTCGGCGGAGACCGCATGGCCGCCGCTGGGTGCGACAATGTTTTCGATGCCAAAGATCTGGCCGTCGTGGGCATCACGGAAATCCTGAGCCATCTGCCGAAAATCTGGGGTCTCTTCCGCAAGCTCATCGCCGCCGCCGACCGCCGCAAGCCAGACCTCGCCATCGTCATCGACGCCCCGGCGTTCAACTGGCGCGTCGCCCGCGCCATGCGGGAACGCGGCATTCCTGTCGTTTACTACGTCTGCCCGCAATTCTGGGCGTGGCGGCAGGGACGGGTGAAGTTGCTACGCAAGTATGTGACCAAGGCGCTGGCTATATTTCCATTTGAAGAACAATTCTTTCGTGACCGTGGCGTGGATACCACCTTCGTCGGACATCCTTTGGCTGGTCTGCCCCTCCCCACTATCCCCTGCAGCAACTACGCACAGCAATACCAACTCGACCCCGCGAAGCTCTGGATCACGCTCATGCCCGGCAGCCGGCGCAAGGAAGTCGCGATGAACCTGCCCGGCATCCTCGCCGCCGCCGCGCAGCTTGGCCCTGGCTATGAGTTCCTGCTTCCAGTAGCTCCCACACTGGACTCGCAGCTTCTCCATGTGATCAGCCTGACCGTTCCCGCGCTCA
>JAYTQD010000390.1:0-3611 GCA_043746935.1 Acidobacteriaceae bacterium
AGGCGATCTTGGCGTGGATGTTCTCTCTTTTGGCGGAACGAAAAATGGCCTCATGGGAGCCGAGGCCGTGGTCTTCTTCCGCCGCGAGCTGAGTAAAGACTTTCTCTATTGGCGCAAGCAGGGCATGCAACTCGCGTCGAAAATGCGCTTCATTTCCGTGCAGCTGGAAACCATCCTCAGCAACGACCTCTGGCTCCGCAGCGCCCAACACTCCAATCAAATGGCGCGCTTGCTCGAAGCCGAAGTCCGCCGCATCCCGCAGGCCAAGATCGTCTATCCGGTCGAGGGCAACGGAGTCTTCGTCCAGCTCCCAAAACACGCCATCCCGAAAATTCAAGACCGCTATTTTTTTTACGTCTGGAACGAAGAAGAAAATGTCGTCCGCTGGATGTGCTCCTTCGACACCACCGAAGAGGACATTCGCCAATTCACCGCGTTTGTCAGGGGAATCGTGGGCGCTTAAGTTGCATAACTATCCGCTACTCGGGAATAGGAAGCCTCCGTATCCCTTCCCCGGAGATACAGCGGCCCCCTTTCTGACTCTACTGATAGCTGACCGTGAAACTGATCGTTTGGGGGACGTTACCTGCCGGAGTGCTACTCCAGCCAACACAGCCTGCGATACCGACTCCGAGCTTTATGACTAGTCCGGTAGGACTCTGAAAGGTATCCTTAGCTCCTAGCTGTGCGGGCGTCGTCAACTGCGTACCGTACTTGATCTGGACGCCGCCGATGTTGGCGCAACTAGCAGGCCACACTTCCAGATATTCCTCAGTTCCTATCAAGGGGAAAGTGAAGTCCGATATAGTTGCATGTAGATCGGTGATATTTGTGTTGCATCCAGCTACCGCCGGAATCGTAATCAAAACTCCCTGGGTAAACGACGCCATCTGTAAAGTTGACGGCGTGCAGGCGGCGAAGGACGATGTGGAACAAATTGAGGCGAGGAATAGTGGCGCGAGGAACAGAAACGGCTTCTTCATTTAGAGGCTCCTTTTTGTGTAATAGGCTTGGATTGAGTGAAATGCCGTAAAATCCACCAGCTTGGCCAGACTCGCTAGTTGAAAGTCGCGGTCACATTGGTGGTGCCTTTCGGCACTAGGATCGAGCAGGTATTCACCCCGGCTGGAGTGCAACCCGTCCAGGTAACCTTCGTCCCTGCCCCTGGCACCGCGTTGAGCCCGACCGTGGTTCCTACCGTAAACTGCGCAATACACGTTGTTCCTGGGCAACTGATGCCAGCTGGCGCGCTGGTAACAGTGCTTGTGCCGGCTCCAGTTCCTGCCAGCGTCACCGAGACAACTCCGAGTGTATTGCTTCCCCCCGGGCAAAGCGGGTTCGTCGAATCGTTCACCGTAACCGTGGCGTTGGCCGTGACGAAATTTCCGCCGCTATTCATGGTCGCGTAAACATCCGCGATCCCGCAGACATTGCCCGGTTGCGGTGACACCACTCCGTTGTTGATGACCAGCAACTGAGGAACGTCTGTCTTCCAAGTGACCTTGCTGGTAATGTCCGCCGTACCGGGAGGATGCACGTAAGTCCCAATCGCAGTGAATACGCCCTGCGAGGCGGGGTCCGGCGTTGGGAAATCGAACCCTCCAGACGGCTGTATCTCAATCGCCACAAGCTTATGATCTTGCCCGCAGCTCAACCAGCTTGTCGCAATCAGCGCCAGAGCTGCACTCAGCAAAGATTTCAGCCAACGGTTGTCCATGCTACATCTCCTGCGAAACAAAACTCTCCCGCGACGCTTCCCGTCATTCGGAATCTGCAAATCTAGTGGAAGAACCCGCAAAATGCAAGGCTGCGCGGCTCTGCACGCATCGGCGCAACGGTTAGATCTACGACGGTTTAACGCCCCGAACCTTCCTCGTCGAGCAGCTTCGCCAATGTGGCTTTGTGCTTCAGGGAAGGCTCTTTCTTCACCGGAACCCGCTTCGTGACAGGCACTGGCCCGATATTCGCCCGCGACGCCGCCTTCACCGCCTTGGTCACGTCAAACCGCTTTTTCTTCTTCTTGGCCATTCAGCCCATCTTGCCATACCCGCTGGCTCCATGAGAATGGCATAATGGAATGCCGCCGCACGACGCTGGCAAACGAACCCGGAAACCTAACCATGGAAGAACGCGAATTTTTCGACGAAAAAGCCGAGACCAAGAAGCACACCATCATGTGTCCCCATTGCCGCCAGGAAGGTGAGTACGAGGTCTCCTGGCTGGTCCGCACCAAGAAGAAGCAAATCCCCAACCGAGCCGACGAGCGCGACCGCGCCCGCTACGCCAAGCTCCACACCTACATGGTCCGCCGCGACGACCTGCTTGGCTGCAAAAACATCCGCTGCCGCAAACGCTTCGAAATCACCAGTCTGCAATCGGTAGTGTTTACCGAGTAGCAACCTATACAGGATGCTTATCAGCGTAGAACTTAAGGTAATAGCGGTGTAACTTGTTGAATACACAAGATAAATTCTAGTTTCCGCTGGCCGCTCCAGCGTGTACACTAAAAGCATCCGCTACGCTCGTAGGCGAGCACGTATTCAAGAGGCCCTCGGAATTCCGAGGGCTTTCTTCATTTTTATGGCAAAGATCATAGTGCTGATCGACGGCGGCCACCTTCGCGTACACGCGAAGAAAGCGAGTCTGGACTACAATCCCAATTTTATTGAAAAATTTGCGTTGCACTGTAAAAAGAGCTATGAAGAAATCCTGCGCATCCTGTACTACGACTGTGCGCAATTTTCTGGGACCGTAACTCTGCCAATTTCCGGTCAACCTTTTATATTCACGAGCTCGGACGCATGGCTAAAACAACTGGCCTGCAAGGATTTATTCGCCGTACGCCGTGGCGTCTTGAAATTTAGAGGCTACAAACCGAAGAACACTCCCGTGAATCCCGCTGGCGCTCCCACGGACGCCGATTTTAAGCCGGACTTCGAGCAAAAGGGCGTTGATATGCGCATAGGCCTGGACATTGCAGCTTATTCTGCGAATCGTTCTGCTGACAGAATCGTGCTCGTGACAAACGATACCGACTGCGTCCCCGCGATGAAGTACGGACGAAGGGCTGGCCTCCAGGTTGTAATTATCGAACTGCCGAATGGAAAAGTAGCACCCGAACTCACCATGCACTCTGATTTCAAGCGCCGTATCCAGTGGCCAAAGTAAAATAAACCGGTTCTCTGATTACATCCCCTTCCCTAGAAGCCTTCCCCTCCACCCGCGTATACTTACCAGTTTGGCCGATCCACGACTGCCTCAGCCGAAAGCTGACAGCCGATAGCCGACGGCCCGAAGGTGACCCATGAAGATCCTGGTTTGCATGAAGCAGGTGCCCCAGAAAGACGCGCCGCTTAAGCTCAACGAATCCGGCGCATGGATTCGCGAAGACGTTTCCTACGAAGTGAACGAGCCCGACGCCTACGCGCTGGAAGAGGCTCTCCGCCAGAAAGAAAAACACGGTGGCGAAGTCGTAGCCATCACTTCCGGACCCGCCCGCGCCCAGCAGGTATTGCGCGAGGCCTTAGCCAAGGGTGCCGACCGCGCCATTCACCTCGAAGACGACGCCTTCGTCGGCCTCGACGCGCTCAATACAGCTCGCGCGATTGCCG
>JAYTQD010000391.1:0-9619 GCA_043746935.1 Acidobacteriaceae bacterium
ATGGCTTCTCTGAGTGTTAGCTTTGCCACGTGGGAGAAGAGTGTCGACGACCAGCAGCAACTGCTGGCTGGCAAGTCGTTCAAGTCCATTCCCATACAGTCGGCGAACTTGGCGTTCGTGCAGGAGATGAAGTAGTCCACTCCGGAAACGCATACCCCGGCAGTCCTCCCGGTACTTGACCCTAAGCCCCGCCAGCAGTAGAGTTTGCGTAGGAAGTCGAGGTAGCCCCATGTCCGCCGAATCCGCGAAACTCGTCAAATTTGGTTCCGTCATCGCCATTATCCTCTTGGCTATCAGCTACTTGGCCTATACGGGCGTGCAGGAAAGCAAGAGCTACTACGTCACCATCAAAGAACTGAACGGGATGGGTGACAGTGCTTACACCAAGCGCCTGCGTGTCGCCGGCAATGTGCAGACTGGTTCCATCCGTCGCACGGGTGTTCACCTCGAATTCACGCTCAACGAAGAAGGGCGGTTGTTGCCCGTAGTGTATTCCGGAACCGATGCTCCGCCGGATACATTGAAGGACGATGCCCAGGCTTTAGCGGAAGGCGAGATGGGCCGCGACGGCGTGTTTCACGCCAAGCACTTGCAGGCCAAGTGCGCCTCTAAATACGCGCCGAAGCCGGGTGCAACGCCGGGTCAGGCACCCGCAGCCCAGCCGGGTAGTATGACGGCCGTGCCCGCTGCCAGCGGCACAGGGATGTGATTGGGTGCTGAAGCCCCAGTGACCCCTCCAGCGGCGGTCTCTCAATCTGTTCCAGAATCTGTTCCGGCCGTGGTTCTCGCTGGCCTCACCAAGCAGTTTGGGCGCTTTGCCGCGCTGCGTAACGTCACGGCGGAATTCGCCGCAGGCAAGCTCTACGTGGTGCTCGGCGAAAACGGGGCGGGGAAGAGCACGATGCTGCGCGCTATCGCCGGTTTGTTACGTCCGACGAGTGGCGTCGTTACCGTGTTTGGCTTGAACTACGGCGGCTTGGATTCCGGGCGCGAGATTCTTGGCCAGCTTGGCTACATGGCGCACCCGTCACTGCTTTACGACGAAATGAGCGCGATGGAGAACCTGCGCTATTCTGCGCGACTGTATGGCATCGACGACGAGTCTCGCTGCGCTGCCGCGATCACGCTCGTCGGGCTTGATCCCGCTCTGAATCGTCCTGTCGGCCAATATTCGCAAGGGATGCGGCAGAGAACTTCGCTCGCTCGGGCATTGCTGCACGATCCCAAGCTACTTCTACTCGACGAGCCGTTTTCCAATGTCGATGTCGCGTCCGCGCGCGGCATGGTGCAACTTCTAATCCGCATGCGCGATGCCGGAAAGACGATTTTCGTGGTGACGCATCAGGCGCGACTCTTGGCTCAGGCCGCCGATGAGTTTGTCTGGATGCACTCCGGAGCCATCGAAAGCCGGGTGACCACGCTCGACCTGGAGGCGGTGCAATGAGCACGCCATTGCCGAGCCCACTAACGACCCGCCAACCGGTGAACCGCGCGCCGAAAGTGCTGTTTGCAACACTGAGCAAAGACCTTCGTCTGGAGTGGCGCAGCAAAGATGCCATCAACTCGATGATTTTCTTTGCCCTGTTGGTCGTCGTTGTCTTCAGCTTTTCGTTCGACCCAACCGGCGACGATGCGCGCCGCATCGCCGGAGGCCTGATTTGGGTAGCGTTTCTCTTCGCGGCGGTAGTGGCGCTCAATCAAACCTGGGCGCGGGAGATTCGCAACCAAGTACTCGACGCCTACCGCGTTTCCACCGCCCCAGCCAATGATTTGTTCCTCGCCAAGGTCCTGGGGAACTTCCTATTTGTGACGGTTCTGGAAGTCGTCATGACTCCGCTGTTCGTAGTTTTTTACAATTTACGCGTTCTGGGCCCGGCGTACTTATTGCCGATCATTGCCTTGCTTGGCACGTGGGCGCTGGTCGTCAACGGCACGTTTTTCGCGGCCATTTCGCTGCGCACGCGCAGCCGGGAAGTCATGCTGCCGCTCATCTTGTTTCCCATTTCCATTCCAGCGCTGCTCGGCATGGTCGAAGCCACCAAGATTGTCCTGACCGGAGAGTCCTCCGCGAAGTTTTGGATTGTGTTGCTCGCGGTCTATGATTTGGTGTTTACTACTGTTTGTCTGGCATTGTTTGAAACGGTGCTCAACGCCGAATGAAGACCCCCCTTCTCATCGCGGTTGCAGTGGTCGTGGCGCTGCTGGCGTTCGGCCTCTACCAGGGCTTGGTCGTCGCCCCCACCGAACAGACGATGGGCGACGTGCAGCGGATTTTTTACTACCACGTGCCCTCGGCGTGGACCTGTTTCCTTCTCTTTTTTACCAACTTCGTCGCCTCCATCTGGTATTTATTTCGCCGCACCAGCAAGGCAGACGCCATTGCGGTGACGACGGCTGAGGTGGGAGTTGTGTTCTGGAGCGTGGTCATCATCACGGGCCCGCTTTGGGCGCGACCCGTTTGGGGTATCTGGTGGACTTGGGATGCCCGACTGACGTCCACGCTGATTCTGGGCCTGATCTACGTCAGCTACCTGATTCTGCGCCGCTTCGCCACCGGAGGTCAGACGCCCGTGCTGGCGGCGGCTTTGGCCGTATTTGGCTTCGCGGATGTGCCGTTCGTCTACCTCTCCATCTGGTATTTCCGCACGCAGCATCCGCAACCCGTGATCGGCGGCGGCGGATCCCTGCATCCCGCCATGTGGCGCGCTCTGCTCTATAACTGGCTGGCGTTCTCCGCTTTCGCCGTGCTGCTGTGCTTTCTTCGCTATCAGCTTGAACGCAAGCAACGCGACGTAGAAGAAACTCTGGCACTGGAATCCTTGATGGAAGGCTCACGGAGATAGCGATGAATCCGATTCCATTCCTGTACGCCGCCTACATCGTCACCTGGGTGATTCACGGGGTTTTTCTGTTGACGCTCCTCACCCGCTACCGCAAGGCTGATCGCGAACTACGGGAATTCCAGAAGAAGTAGGGCAGGCTCGCGTTTCCAGCTACTCATATGAAACTCCGAATTGCTGCGGTCACGTGGTTGTTCCTTTCGTCGGCTGGTGCTTTGCTTGCCCAGACTGTAGAGATTGGGCCGGATGGCATAGCCAGAATCCCCCGGCCCACGCCATCGTATTGCGCCTCAGAGGAACCGCTTCGCCCAAACCTTAAACTCAAGCAAGCCACAAAAGTGCGAGGCCAAATTACGGACCAATCGACAGCGCCGATTGCTAACTCTCCTATCACCTTGCGACGGTTTATCACCGAGAGCAAACAAACGGAAGTCAAGAAGATTTCCACTAAAGCCAACGGCATGTTCAACCTTGGAGTAGTGAGGCCCGGCGAATATCGCTTGCTGCTGTCCCCACACCGTGGGTTTCAACAAGCTGAGAAACTAGAATGCGATTCGAAAAAATGCATTCTGAACGTTGTTTTGATCGGGAATCCAACCGATCTGCCCACTGCTGGTTGCCCGATTCGTTGATGTCTGCGCGGTAGAAGGTCGACATCAATCCCGGTGTTCTACCGATCATTCCTAACTCCCATGACCAAATCCAAATTTTTCTAACCCCAGACAGCTTTCCCACCCGCTTCCCGCATCCAAACGCAGGCAGAGGTGTGGATTCCGAGCCGTCTTCAAGCTCACGCAGGCTGCGCTGGCTTGACAGGCTAACCCTTAGCTGTTTAAGTAGTTAGTTTGACTTGTACCCAGTTCTGATGACAGGTTTGACGCCGTCGCGTGGGTTTCCGCGGGACGATAGTTCGCCGATTCGGCAGCCTTTCCATCTAAGGGTAAATATTGTTGGAAAATATCGCTGAAATTTTTTTGGAGGATCGACCCTCGTGAGATTGAATTTCCCCCGGACCCGCGGCTGTGCCACGTCGCAGACCACTTTATTGGCTGTAGCTCTGCTTACCTTCATGGGTGCGGGAGCACTGTGGTTGACATCCGGAAGAACGTCCGGCAAAGCCCCGAAGCACATAGACCAGACGAGGATGGCGGAAACGCGTCCTCAGGTTCAGAATCCGGCACCCGTCGCCGCCAATTTCAAGGCCCGCGCCTTGACGGCAACCGCCAAACTGCCCCTCGCTTTTGAGCCCAACCAGGGCCAAGCCGATGCCCGCGCCTCGTATGTTGCGCGTGGCGCGGGATATGGACTCTTCCTGACCCCTAACGAAGCGATTCTAGCCCTGGGTGCAAGCGCTAAAGATGCCTCGTCCGCCGCCGTTCACATGCAGCTCGAAGGCGCAGCCTCGAACCCAAAAATTGCCGCTACCGAGCCTCTCCCTGGCAAAAGCAATTATTTTCTTGGCAATGACCGCAGCCGCTGGGTACGCAACGTCCCCACGTTTGCCCGCGTGCAATATAGCGCCGTCTACCCCGGTATCGATCTCGTTTATTACGGGAAGCAGGGCCAGCTCGAATACGACTTCGCGGTTCGCTCTGGAGCCGATCCCCGTCAGATTCGCTTCCACCTGTCGGGCGTCGAACGCGTTTCCCTCGGTGCGGATGGCAGTTTGCGTCTCAAGACACCCGTACGCGAAGTGCGCTGGAACAAGCCCGTTGTTTACCAGGAAGTAAACGGCCAACGTCGCAACGTCGCGGGGCGTTTTCAGCTCCTCGCCAACCATCGCGTCGGTTTCGCAGTCGGCCAATATGATCGCAGCCGCGATCTCATCATCGATCCCGTTCTGGCCTACGCCACCTACTTCGGCGGCACCGGCAACGAAATCAATCCGCAGGTTGCTGTGGACGCAAACTCGAATATCTATTTGGCGGGTACCACGACTTCCGCTACCCTGTTTCCAATCCCCGCTTGCGCCACACCACCTTGTCCGCAGCCCCCGTTGCGCGGCCCAGCCGACGTCTTCGTCAGCAAGCTGGATTCCTTCGGATCTTCGGTCATTTACACTACGTTCATCAACGGATCGACAACGGCTACCGGGTCGGACCACAGTAACGGCCTCGCCGTAGATAACGCGGGCAACGCATACGTCACCGGTATGACCGACTCCACCGACTTCCCGGTCACCGCGAACGCTTTTCAGCCAACGCCTAAGGGACCCGTGGGCCGCCAGCATGTTTTCCTCACCAAACTCGATTCGACCGGCGCAACCCTGCTCTACTCGACCTACCTTTCCGGAAGCAACAACGATATAGCCATAGCAGTAGCGGCAGACAACACTGGCCACGCCTACATTCTCGGATGGACGCAGTCCGTTGCCAGCGGGGATTTTGATACGACCAGCTCATTCCAACAGGGTGCCAATAACGCTACCCGGCTCTATTTCGTAGCCAAGTTTGACACCACGCAAACCGCTCCCACTCAAACCTTGAATTTCTTTTCCTATCTTGGCGGTGGCACACCAACGACCTCCGCGACTCCGGCCGACGGCGTGGTCTGCGTGCAACTCCCCTGTGGCGGCATCGCCCTCGATTCCACCGGCAATGCCTACGTTGCCGTTGGAACCAGCTTTACCAATTTCACTGCCACCAATGCGTTCCAGGCCACGAACCACGGCGGAAACGATGCCTTCGTCGCCAAAATCACGCCCGACGGTTCTGCTCTCCTTTACTCGACCTATCTCGGTGGCAGCACGAATGACGTCGCCAACTCCATTGCCCTCGATTCCTCCGGGAATGCTTACGTGATCGGCTCTACTGACTCCACGGATTTTCCCATCGGCACAACGAAGGGCATTCCCTCGAATCCTGCCAATGGCACAGACGCTTTCGTCGCCAAGCTGAGCAATCCCACGTCGGGTGCGGTCGCCTTAACTTTCTCGACATATTTGGGGGGATCGGGCACCGATCTCGGTTTGGCCATTGCCGCCGATGTGAATCAGAACGTCTACGTAACCGGCTCCACGACTTCTCCGAACTTTCCCGTGCCCATTAACGGCCTGCCCTTGGGGGCCGCCAAAGGCATCGATGCGTTCGTCGCCAAGCTCAACACCACGGTTGCCTACAACCCTACTGCGACAATCCCGACGTCTCCAATTTCATCCTCCGCACTCCTCGGCGGCACCGGAATCGACCGCGCCACCAGCATTGCACAGGCTCCCAGTGGCTCGGTTCTCGTAGCCGGGGAAACCAACTCCGCTAACTTTCCGGTCCAGTCCAGTTTCTTAGGTATTCCCCCGCTGCAAACCGCTCTGAGTGGCCCCAGCGATGCCTTTCTCGCCAACTACGGACCCAACACCGATCTCGGCCTCACCGTCACAGTTGCGCCGAATCCAGTGGCGGTCGGGAACGCTGCTACGTTCACCTATGCGGTCAAGAACAATGGCCCCGATTCCAGCACTGGCGCGAGCCTGATCATTCCGATTCCACTGTCCTCTGCTGGAGCCACGGTGGGAGCTTTCACCACGACCTCTGGCGCCTGTGCGGCCACAGGTGCCGCACCCAACCAGACCGAGACCTGCACCCTTGGCACCATCGCCGCAAACTCCAGCGCGACCATCACCGTATCGCTTACGCCCTCGGCGATCACCACTACTTCGGTGATGATGAGTGGTCACGTCGCGTCGGCAAGCGGCGCTGTCGATAGCAATGTCGCGAATAATAGCGGATCGGCGACTGGCGTGGTCAAATCCTTCAGTCTGAACACCATTACCAACCCCGCAGCTGTCAATGCGGGAAAAACAGCTAGCACCACGATCACCTTAGTCCCCAGCGATCAGGTGGCGGGATTCCCCGGCCCCATTGCCCTATCGTGTACACTGCCGTCTCTCCCCAAGGCGTTGACGGGTGCGAGCTGTACGTTCACACCGGCCAGCATTAGCACAATTCCAAAAAACACGGGATCGACTACATCCTCTCTTAAGATCACAACCACTGCGCCGACTCCAACGGCAAGCCTGCACGGAGGCTCTACATTCTGGTATGCCATGTGGCTCCCCCTATGCGGAGTGGCTCTGCTGGGCGCGAGTTCTTCGCGCCGCCGTCGCTGGATGACCGGGGTCGCGCTCCTTATTCTCTTGGGCACGCTGGCGATGCTGCCGGCTTGCGGCAAGAAGACTGCGACAACTCCATCAACCGGTACGCTGCCCGGAAATTACACGATCACAGTCAAAGCAACTTCCGGCACTTACTCCGCCCCAACGCAAACTTTCTCGCTGAATGTGAACTGAACACTCAGTTCTGTTTTGTGAAACAAAAAGGCCAAGCCCTCGGGCTTGGCCTTTTATCGTCGTGCGGAAATATCTTACGCTAGCGACCCCTCTTCCACCGGCGCCTCGAAGCGCTGCGAGAACCAGAACGACATCGTTGTAGCTCCGTGCGCCTGATAATGCTCCAACCGCTCGCGCCCTTCGGCGACGGAAGGAATGTGCCCTTCCGGCACCCACCACAAACAATACTGTGGCTTCTCCATTTTCTCGAACCACTGGGCCCGGTCGCGCATCACTTCCACATGCTGCGATCTGTAAACGTAATCCCGCAGCGACTCCACGGATTCCCACACCGACATATTCACAATTACGAATGGATCGTCGCTATAAGCTACGTCGGTCGCGTTCCCCGACTCCGATTGCAACCGCCACACAAATCCCAATGCAGCATCGGCCAACGCATTGATCGAATCCAGTTGCGACACAAACCCCGCAATCTTCGGGTCATCCACCGGAGCCACCAGGCGGCATATGTTGATTTGAGCTAGATGATGTTTCATCGAATACCCCTCTTAATTTTTGCTTGGATTCCAAGAATTACCGGGACGACTCACAAAATTTCATGAAGACAGCGGGTGCCCCGTCCTTAGTCGCGTTAGCGACAGAGCCTGCCCTGAGCGAAGTCGAAGGGGCGGGGTTTCAAAGATGAAGGAAAATCTCACCACGGAGACACGGAGAGAGAGTCAGAAAACGGAACAGTCAAGAAAGAGGGAGTCCAGATGACAGGACTAAGAGACAGATTAAGGAGTTCTTCTCCGTGTCTCCGTGGTGAAACGCTCTAAGCCCGGGCCGACAACTTTCTCGCGCCCGTCTCACCCAACCGGTAATGCCGAATCTTATACAGCAGCGCCTTATAGCTGATCTTCAGCAACGCCGCCGCTTGTTTGCGATTCCAATTCGTCTGATCCAGCGCTTTGGCGATGGCGTCAGCTTCAGCTTCGTCTTTTGCGTTTCGTCCGAGCGATTTCAATCCGCCCGCATCGTTCGCTTCCGTAGATGCAGGTTGCAGACCTCCACCGTTATCTCCCTTGGGGTGCAATTCGCTCACAGCCAGATTCTCATCGGCCAGAATCAGATAACGCTTCACGAAATTGCTCAGTTCCCGCAAATTTCCCGGCCAGGAATGTGCCAGACACGCCTCCATCAACGTAGGAGAGAGCGGTAGCGGGGGCCGACCATAGCTTTCCGACATGCGCGACATGAAGTGCTTCAGCAGGATCGGAATCTCTTCCTTGCGCTCGCGCAGCGGAGGCAGCGACAACGTGAAGGCGTTCAAGCGGTAATAAAGATCCTCGCGCAACATCTTGTTGGCTAGCGCTTCCGGAATGTTAATGTTGGTCGCCGCCAGAATGCGTACGTCCACCTTGATCACGGTACGGCTGCCCAGGCGCGAGAACTGCTGGTCTTGCAAGACGTGCAACAGCTTGGCCTGCAACTGCGGAGGCATTTCGCCAATTTCGTCCAGCAAAATTGTGCCCCGGTTACACAGTTCGAACTTGCCCGGCTTGGGATGCGTGGCTCCCGTGAACGCGCCCGCTTCATAGCCGAACAGTTCGCTCTCCAACAGGTCGCCGGGAACCGCGGCGCAGTTCACTTTCAAGAACGTCCGATGCGCGCGTGGAGAAAGCTTGTGAACCAACCGCCCCAGTACTTCTTTACCCGTACCGCTCTCGCCCAGCAGAAGAACGGGAATGTCCACGTTCGCCACCAGCGCGGCTTGCGCGCGAATCTTTTTCATGGCCGGGCTGGCTGCCACGAAAAACACATCGTCGCATAGTTCTTCGACTTCGCCGGCGTACGCCATTTTCTTGGGTTCGATACACTTCTCAATGACGGCGTCGAGTTCCGCTTTTTGAAATGGTTTGGTCAGGTAATCGCTCGCGCCCAGCCGCATTGCCTGCACCACCTTGCGTGTATCGGTCACGCAGGAGAGCATGATTACCTTCACGCTCGGCCGCAGTTGCCGCACCTGTTCCAGAGTTTGCAGGCCATCAATCCCGGGCATCAGCAGGTCCAGCAGCACCAGATCCGGCTCCGAACCATTCTTCAACAGCTCCAGCGCTTCTTCGCCGGTACAGGCCGTCTCCACCGCGTACTCGTCCAGCTCCAGCAGCGTCTTGATGTAACGCAGCATCCCCGGTTCATCGTCGACCAGCAAAATCTTTTTAGCTTGCTTCATTTCTTGGGTCCTCAGTTCGGATCAACGATTTGGATCAAGCGGCGAAGAGGGCGCCAGAGGAATCAGGAAGCTGAACTTGCATCCAGATCCGGCATCGCTCTCTACCCAAACTTTCCCGCCAAACGCGCTCACAAAGCGGCGCACAATGGCCAAACCCAGCCCTGTGCCTTCCGTCTCAATGCCGCTCTTGGGTATGCGGAAGAAGTCGTCGAATACTTCCAGGTGAAACTCCGCGCCAATGCCAGGGCCCGTGTCCGCCACGCTCACCTTCACGGCATT
>JAYTQD010000392.1:0-1290 GCA_043746935.1 Acidobacteriaceae bacterium
GGATTTGCCGTGTTGACGTGGACCGATAGGTCTTCCAACGAAGCGGGGTTCTATGTCGAGCGGACCCCGAATGGCGCCAATACCTGGACGCGCATCGGAGCAGTTGCGGCGAATGTGGCCACCTATCGAAATACGGTGGCGGCTGGGCGCTATCAGTACCGGGTGCAGGCTTTCAACGCGGCGGGGGCCTCTTCGTATTCGAATACGGTGACGGTCCGGGTGCGCTAAACACGTTCCCTTTCAAGTCCCCGCGAGCGTGTCGTAGGCAAGGCACCGGTAGTGCATGAAGGCACCTATCGTCGCGCTTACGGCACACGCCTTCGCCGGCGGAATGCGGAGTTGCGGCGGGGAACGTAAGGATTTGATTTCTTTATGCCGGCTATGTGCTTCACTCAGCTAATCGTTCTGACAACCGCTCAGGTAGGGCGGGCCCCCATAAGCGTTTACTTAAGAGAGAACCGTTTTCGCCTCCGCTTGGATTCCGCTAGGCGCATCGCGATCTCGGGCCAATTCGAGAGTGTCTTAGCCAGTCCGTTTGCGGGTAGTATTGCCGCGCAGACTTCGCGGAACATGTAGTCCATTTCCCGCCACCTGCTCCTGCGCGGCAACCAATTCGTATCCCCAGGGGGAAAACTTCTTCGCGGCCCCGATCATGCGCTCGACCAGCAAACTGGTGAACAGCTTCCCGTGCAACCAAGCGCGGCAACTCTCCGGGTCTTTCTTAGGAAGGTGCCCCAGTCCCATAATCGATTTCATCCGCTTGAATGCTAACTCGATCTGCCACCGGCATCGGTACAGGTTCAGAACTTTTATTCGACTCCACGACTGTGGCAGTGTCGTCCACAGGAAAAAATACTGTGCCGCTTCCAGGGCCTCGGCCGAGACAAGCTTTTGTTTCTTACTGGCCTGCTGTTTTAGTTTCTTGCGGGCGTACTCTGTGGCCTGCTTGCTTCGCCGGACGATGATCAGTCTGCCTCCGGCCTTCTTTCCTCTGCCCGTTTGCACCCACGCTTCCCATTCAAACTTCTGATTCGGCCTCAGACCCCTGGCCAAATGCACCGCGTTTAAACGATTCCCCTCTTTGTCGAACAGCGGCAAAGATTTCCGGTTCAGTCTCACCACCACTTCCCCACCCGGCTCCACCACGTGGGCCACCCCATTCGGATTGGCATAGCCGCGGTCGCCGAGCATAATGTCCCCCTTCATCACCGGAAAACGCCGCCACGCCTCGCCACCCTTGACGTCGGTAAGCTGAAAAAAATCGCACTGTAGATTCGCCAGATTGATGGC
>JAYTQD010000393.1:0-1289 GCA_043746935.1 Acidobacteriaceae bacterium
CTCAAAGAGAAGAAGGCCATTTCACGCTGATATCTAACCAGCGGCTGGAGGGGACTCCCCCGCGCTGCGCGCTCCTCCGCCCCTCAGCCGCACGTTAGAAGTCATGGAACCCCACGCCGAATGCACTTATCGCCCGCCTCAATTTTGACGAGGCACAGAAATTAGCTGACTACGGTTCCATTCTTCAGGACCTGCGCGCGGTGTCCGAAATATGCACGCGACTAAAAGGCTTCCTAGCGGACGCCTCACAAGACCCAACTATGATCGAGGCCCTCTGGACTGCGGCACTGGTCAGATACGCGCGCTGTTTCACAAGTAGCAAGAGAGTTCGTTTGGGAGATGAAGTGTTTGTCGGGCTTGAAGGCGATCCACGTGACACACACCAGTTCTACTTCAATTTGCGCAATAAGCTAATTACACATTCGGTAAATCCATTCGAGCAAATGGTTGTCGGGGCCGTGCTCGACAAATCGTCACCAGAGGTACGTCAGCTCCTCGGGGTCGCGAGCCTATCGGTCAAATTAGTCTCAAGCTCAATCGAAGGCGTAGATACGCTCGGGCGTCTCGCAACCGCAGTCGCACAAAAGGTTTCAGCCAGCGCAGCGACACTGCATGCCACTGTTCTCGAAAAGGCACGCCGACTGCCCATCGAAAATCTGTACGAAGGGGCCGAGATGACTTTTGTCACACCTGGGCCTGACGACGCAAAGAGACCGCGATAGTATGACTTCTAACCAGCCAATCGAACGGACGCCTCCGTGCTGCGCACTCCGGCGCCGCTCATTGGCGATGTTAGGCGTCAGATACGAAAGCGTTTTGTGGATTTCTCTCACAATCAATTCGCAATTGGTTGGACGCCGGTTGAAGAAGCTAATGTGCTTCGCGATTTGTTTTATTGGCGGCGAACATGAGTGCCGAGAAAGCGAATCTAAGAATTGGTTGCTTGCAGTCGGTGCGCATTGAAGCGCAACGCTGAAGCCCGTTGAGGTGAAGCAAAGGCTCGGTGGCTCGGCGAGTGGCAGCGGCCTCGGCCTGCTTGAATTCAGAAGGTCAGTGGTCCACCGTTCAAATCCAGGTCAGTGGCGCGCCTGAGTCGAAAAGCGCCATGGGTACTGAAATGTCCAAAGGCCTTGTCGTTCGGTTAGAAAGGTCGTACAAAAGCCTCAAAGCAATTTGGGAAAGCTACCGAACGCACATGGAAGGGAAACAGGACTCAAGCTGGCCCAGTCTGCCGCCTAACCAGCCCTTGGAGCGGACGCCTCCGCGCTGCGCGCTTCGGCGCCGCTCAA
>JAYTQD010000394.1:0-9581 GCA_043746935.1 Acidobacteriaceae bacterium
GGCCGCCAGCCGGCTATCAGCGCATGGGCGATTCAGTCAATCCTTGCTCAACTCTGACATCAAGGGTCTGCAAGAACTCTACCGCGCCAACGGTTTCCAGAAAATAAACATAACCGGAAAAGCCGAGGACGACTATCAGGGCGCACAAAACCAGCTAGCCGTCTTTGTCAAAGTGGACGAAGGCCCTCAAACGCTGGTTGGTACTTCGCACTTTTCCGGGAACCGCTCCATTCCCGAAGACGATCTCCGTAACCAGATCACCAGCACCGAGGGTCAGCCGTATTCCGAATACAACCTGTCAAACGACCGCGATCAGGTGCTGACCGAGTACCAGAACCGCGGCTATCCGGATGCGCGTCTCGATATTTCCTCAAAGCCCTCCACCGATCCCGATCACATGGATCTTGTCTTCGCTATACGGGAAGGCGAGAAGGTGATCGTTGACAAAGTTCTGATCTCCGGTCAGGCGACTACCAAAACCAAAGTCGTAGACCGCGAAGTGAAAATTCATTCTGGGGATGCGCTCAGCCAGCGCGATCTGTTTTCCACGCAACAGCAACTTTATGACTTGGGAATTTTCAGCCAGGTGGATGTGGCGCTACAAGATCCCGAGGGCCACGAGCAAAACAAGAATGTACTGGTAGATATTCGCGAGGCTCCGCGTTATGTCTTCAACTATGGTTTCGGATTCGAGGTACAGACAGGGCAGCCCGGTACCGGCAGTTCCCAAGGCGAGACAGGCGCTAGCCCACGCGTCTCCTTCGATGTAACCCGTTTGAATTTTCTTGGGCTGAACCACAACATTGTGTTCAAGTCCAACCTCGGCAATTTGCAACAGCGTGCCCTCCTCAGCTATGAGGCTCCGCGCTTCATGGACAACGAGAAGCTGCGACTCACGTTTACGGCGTTTTACGATAAAACACTAAGCGTCAGTACGTTTACGTCGCGGCGAATCGAGGGATCGGCTCAGATCGAGGAGAAGCTCAACCGTGTAAGCACCTACTTGTATCGATTTAGCTACCGCCAGGTCCAAGCCGTGGATATAGCTTCAGGCTTTAACGTTCCGCTCCAGTCCCAGTCGGCGCGAGTCGGTGGCCCTGGTTTCGTCTACCTTCGCGACAAGCGCGACAGCCCCATTGAACCCAGGAAGGGTAACAATACTTCGTTCGACTTGAGTTGGCAGTCGCGCTACTTTGCCTCGGAGGCGGATTTTGCCCGTTTGCTTATCCAGAACGCTACCTACCATGCCATTGGTAAGAAAGGGATGGTCTTTGCACGTTCCACGCGACTAGGTTTTGAGGAAACCTTCCACCGAACCGTGCTGCCCAAGGCGAATCCTATTCTTCCGCTCAATGTGGGGGAGGTGACGATTCCTCTACCGGAGCGTTTATTTGCTGGTGGTGCCAGCTCGCATCGGGGATTCGCCATCAACCAGGCGGGTCCGCGTGATTTTGGTTCTGGACAACCCTTAGGTGGCTCAGCGCTATTCCTGAACAGCTTCGAACTTCGCCTGCCAACAGTGAACTGGCCCTATGTGGGAGACAATCTTAGCTTCGTAATTTTCAACGATATCGGCAATGTCTTCGATACGCCCCGCCACCTCCTAGAAGGCATGGGTCGCCTGCACCAGACCGGCGTACAAGATTGCCGATCAACAGTGATTCCCACCCAAGCCATGCCCACCAAGAGCCCTTGCGATTTCAACTATCTTGTTGCGGCGGCTGGTACCGGTGTCCACTACAAGACACCTATCGGGCCGGTTCGGATCGACCTTGGCTACAATCTCAATCCAGCGACATTCCCGGTGCGGAACCCTACTGGCCCGAACGGCTCAATTCCACACCATATCGAAACGCTACGTCGGCTGAACATCTTTTTTAGCATTGGGCAGACTTTCTGATGCCGCGAGCACTCTTCGTTTTCGCGTTGGTCTTAGCCGTGACCGTCCCGCCTTTCCATGCGGAGACCATCGAACGCGTGGTGGCTGTCGTGAACAGCCAGACCATTCTGCTGAGTGAATGGGACACCGCCGCGCGCATTGAGGCCCTTCTGGACCATAAGCCTCTGGAATCCATCACTGACGCTGTCCGCCGGACAACTTTAGATCGCATGATTGACCAAGCGCTTCTGCGCGGGGAGATGGAAAACTCCAGTGTGACCCACAGCTCGCCGCAGGATGTGGCCAAAAAGCTGAAGGAAATTCGACAGCAATACCCTGAAACCTCGACAGACGCGCAGTGGAGCGCCCTGCTCGTCCGATACGGAGTAACGCAACAAGAAATCGAAACTGTCCTTGCCGACGAGCTGGACGGTCTGCGCCTCCTGGACTTCCGCTTGCGTTCCAGCGCTCAGCCGGACGCATCCCAAGTCGATCACTACTACCACTCTGTCTACGAACCTGCCATGCGCGACAAACGCGCTAGGCCTGCTCTGTTGCTGGACGTAACGCCGCAAATTCGGGAGATATTGACGCAGCAGAAATTGACGGATTTAACGGCGACGTGGCTGCAGACTCTGCGCGCGCAGGCCAATATCCAAGTCAACGTGAAGCTTGGGGAGGCGAAGCCGTGAGCCAGTCTCCCGTAAAAACCCGCCGTCGTTGGGGAAGGGTTTTTCTCATCGCGGGGGGAGTGTTTCTCGCGCTGGTATTGGCAGGCGCTTGGTACACGACCACCGATAGCTTTCGAAGCTGGCTCCACGATCACGTGGTCGCCGCTCTGCAGGACGCGACGGGTGGGCGCGTGGAACTCGGTGGCTTTCACATGATTCCGTTTCGCCTGCGTCTCGAGGGCCGGGATCTCACCATTCACGGTACGGAAAAATCTGGTGCGATCCCACTAGGACACGCAGATGACGTGGTTGCTCAGCTGAAGGTGCTTTCTCTGTTTGGAGGGAAGGTCGCGCTGAGTCATCTCATCCTCAATCATCCAGTGGTACGGGTGGAGTTTGCCGCGGATGGCTCTTCCAATTTCCCCGTTCCCAAAGGCCCCGTCGATTCTCGTTCTGCATCGGAACAGCTTTTTGACCTCTCCATTGACCGCGTGGAAGTCCACAATGGCGAGTTGTTTTGGAACGACCAGCGTATTTCTGTCGATTTTGCCGCCAGCGGCGTGGCAGGGGGTATGGCGCATTCCCTGTTCCGCCGCCGCTACGAAGGAAAAATCCACGTGGACAAAGTCGATACCAGGCTTGAAGACTGGCGTCCTTTTGCCTGGAGTGGCGATCTAGAATTCGGGCTGACGCGGAACCGCTTGGACGTCACGAGTCTCAATCTCACATCGGGGCGGTCGCATCTGCATTTTGCTGGCGAGGTGATGGACTTCTTGCATCCGCAAGTCAGCGGCAAGTACGAGGCCCAGCTGGATATCGCTGACACCGGCTCCATATCCCGCACAAAGGAGCTTGCCGGTGGCACCGCCGACGTCAAAGGCGAAGCTCGAGGGACGGATGCATCGTTTTCTGTTACTGGAAAACTGAACGTGCGTGACGGGCTTTGGAAGATGGACAACGGCGGTATTCGCGTCGCATCCGGTTCAACGCAGTTTTTGCTCACGGATAGCCTGGAATTCCATAATTTGCAAGCACGTGCCCTGGGTGGCGAGGTTACCGGGGAAGTGCGCGTCAATCATTGGCTCGGCGCTCGCTCTACGAAGGCAGGTAAAAAACATGAAGACTCCGTCGGCCTCGTGGAGCTGAAACTGCGCGACTTGGCGGTCGGTGACCTGTTGTCTCTTCTGAATTCGCGCGATGTTCCCTTGGATCGCTTACACGCCGTCGGAAGTGCTTCTGGCACGCTCGAAAGCAAATGGACCAAGCGCATTGAGTCCGCCGATACAGAAGTCGACTTGAAGGTGAGCGCTCCGGAGCAAGTTGCAGCCGGGACGCTTCCGCTTGCCGGGACCGCTCACGGCACCTATCACGGTTCCTCTGCTGAAGTGGACATTGCGCAACTCAGCCTGAGCACGCAAGGCACGAGGCTGGAAGCCTCCGGCACTCTGGGCACGAATTCATCGAACCTGCATGTTGTGGTAAATGCGGCGAATCTTTCCGAATGGCAGCCGCTGCTCACCGGTTTCCGCGGCACCGCGCAAGTTCCGCTCAATCTCGCGGGCCATGGCAGCTTCACTGGATGGCTCAGCGGCAGTCTTCGTCAACCAAACCTGGCGGGCAAAGTGGAGCTTACCGATTTCAAGGTTTCCCCGCGGGGTATCAGCAATTCCTCGATGGATCATTTGCGCTGGGATCATCTTACTGCGGACGTACAAGCTTCGCCGCAAACGGTGACTGCTCATCACGGAGTCTTGCAGCAGGGCTCGACGCAGGTGAATTTCGATGGGGAGATTGGGCTCAAGCAAGGCGCCTTCACGCCGGAAAGTCCAGTCACCGCCAAGATTTCCGTGCAAGATGCCAGCGTGGAAGAGTTGCAATCGATCTTCGGCTACTCCTACCCGATTTCCGGGCGTGTGTCTTTCTCGGGCGAGGTGGGCGGCAATAAAAGTTCGCCGCATGGGCAAGGCCTCTTGCATCTCCGGGACGCCAAAGCTTACGGTGAGTTGATTCCTGCTGCCAGCGCAAAATTGAATTGGAACGGACCGGAACTGGCACTGGAGGATATCGATGCGGAATACGCTTCGGGCCACGTGCGCGGCGCATTCGCCTACAACCTCGATGCTGGGACATTTCGTTCGCAGCTCGCTGGGGACGGTTTCGAACTGGCCAGCCTGCCCACGGTGCGCGACAGTCAAATCCCCGCAGTGGGCCACCTGAAATTTACAGCCACAGGATCGGGCACGCTTGCGGAACCAGCGGTAGATGCCGCATTGGATCTCGAGGATTTGGCCCTGGGTGAGGAAGACCAAGGCGGGTTCCATCTGGAAGCACGAACGCGCGGTACCAACCTGCGCGTTACCGGGAAATCTTTGTTCCATGAAGGGAATGTAACGCTCGATGGCGATGTCCAGCTCCGCGGCGACTGGCCCATCCAGGCAACTGCGCGCATGGATCATCTCGATCTCGATCCACTCTTGCAACGTTTCTTGCACGGTCGCGTCACGGGGCACTCGAATTTTACGGGTACGCTTTCCGCGCAAGGCCCATTGCGGCATCCTGAGAACCTGAATGTTATCGGGGAACTCTCTCAGCTCACGGCTGTTTTGCAGAACATCAACATCGCCAACGACGGCCCGGTACGATTTCGCGTAGCAAACCACGTCTTCCACCTCGAAGAGGCAAAACTGGCTGGCGACAATACCCAGCTCAGCGCAGGAGGCATGATCGAGCTCACGGGTCGGCGCGAACTCGACGTCCACGCCTCCGGTCAGCTCAACCTGGGCCTCCTGCAGACGATGTATCCCGATTTCCTGACCACCGGAGTCGTCAACATCCAAGGCCGCGCCACCGGCACGGTGAGCGAACCCGTCTTGCAGGGAAAAGTAACGGTCTCCGGCGGAGGCGTCGCTGTTCCGGGGCAGCCCGCGTCGTTGGGTGACATCAATGGCACGTTGATTTTCACGCAAGACCGGCTACAGATTGAGCAGCTCACGGCGCGCAGCGGAGGCGGTCTCATCCGGTTGGGTGGCTACATGCAATACGGTCGCTATCTGGAGTTCAACGTGACCGCGCAGGGGGATGACGTGCGCCTGCGTTATCCACCCGGGATGAGCTCGACCGCCAACGCCGATCTGCGGCTGTACGGAACCTCCAACGGCGCTGTTCTCTCGGGCGAGTTGCAGGTTACGCGTTTCAGTTTGAGTCCAGGATTCGATTTCGGTTCCTATTTGGCGAGCAACCGCCAGTCCACGGTACTCGCGGGTTCGGACTCGCTGTTGAACAAGATTAAGTTTGATCTTCATATTTACACTACGCCCGACCTGCGCTTCGACAGCTCGCTGGCCCGCGTCTCCGGTGACGCGGACTTGCGCCTGCGCGGTACCATGGCCAAACCCGTGCTGCTTGGCCGCACCAACATTCAAGAAGGCCAGATATTTTTTAACGGCGCTAAATACCAGTTGGAGCGCGGCGACATTTCCTTCACCAATCCGGTAAAGATTGACCCCGTACTGGATCTCGCCGCCAGCATTCGCGTTCGTGATTACGATATCGAAATTGGCTTTCACGGTACATCGGACAAGCTCAACGTTGTCTATCGTTCCGAGCCTCCGCTGCCGCAAGCCGACATCATTGCGCTGCTCGCGCTTGGACGCACACAGGAAGAATCCGCGCAGTTAGGCGCATCGCAATCCGCGTTTACGCAGGAAGCGTCCAGCGCCATCCTCGGCCAGGCCCTCAATGCCACCGTGAGCAGTCGAGTGCAAAGGCTTTTCGGCGTTAGTCGCATTAAGATTGATCCCCAGGCTTCGGGTACGGCGACCAGCACCTATCAGGGGCCGCAAGTCACCATTGAACAGCAGGTTTCCAACAAGCTGACGCTGACGTACGTCCAGCCAGTTTCCCAGGCCACGCAGCAGACCATCCAGGGCGAGTACAACGTAACACGCAATATCTCCGTTGTGGCGGTGCGCGACCAGAACGGCGTTTTCGCGCTCGATATTCGCATTCGCCAGCGCAAGAAGTAGCACGGTCGAGGGAAGGCGTCCGCCGACAAAAAGCACCAATTCAGGCTCAACTTGTTGCAAAGTGTTTCACTTTTTACTTTTACAGCAAAAGTGTTTTGTGAAAACAATTGCATAGTCGGACCAGAGAAGGGGGGTCTCCGGGACTGCGCATTGTCAAGTGGGACTTGTTTCTTGTAAGTGGCGAATGTGTCGAGGCTCGGCTCTCAGCCGTCCGAGCTAGCGTTCCCTATACAATATTTTGAGTGAACGTTTTCCGCAACCTTCGCGTCACGCTAGAGATGATCAAGTGGGAGCATTCGATTTTTGCTCTCCCTTTTGCGCTGTGTGGAGCCATGCTCGCCGCCGGAGGTTGGCCTACCACGCGCCAGTTGCTCTGGATCGTCGTCGCTATGGTCGCCGCGCGCTCTGCCGCTATGGCGTTCAACCGTCTCGCGGATGCCTCCATCGACGCCGCGAACCCGCGTACGGAAACGCGTGCTATCCCAGCCGGACATCTCTCGAGTAATTTCGTCAGCCTCTTCGTGCTGGCGTCGGGCGGAATATTTGTTTTCGCCGCATGGCAGCTCAACCGCCTGGCGTTTTTCTTGTCGCCGATAGCGCTTGCCATCGTGATGCTCTATTCCTATACCAAACGCTTCACGAGTTGGTCGCATGTGGTGCTGGGAGTTGCGCTGGGCATCGCTCCTTCCGCCGCGTGGATCGCAGTTCGAGGGACGCTCGACCCGCGCATCTTACTGCTTACCGCTGCCGTCACGTTTTGGGTCGCCGGCTTCGACGTGCTCTACAGTTGTCAGGATTTCGAATTCGATTCGCGGACAGGGCTGCATTCCGTGCCGCGCTACTTTGGCATCAAGGGAGCGTTCTGGATCGCCCGTGCTTTCCATCTGCTGATGATTGCGCTGCTGGTAGCGCTGCTATTTTCCTTCGGCCTGGGGAAGCTTGCCTTGGCTGGTGTGATCGTCGTCGCGATACTGCTAGCCTACGAACACTCCCTCGTCGCTCCCAACGATCTCAGCCGCCTCAACGCTGCTTTCTTCACCATGAATGGCGTCATCTCCGCCGTTTTTTTCTTTTTCCTGGCGGGAGATATTTTGTGGAAGAGGTAGTTTGTGGAACTTTGCCTTTTAGCATTGTCATCCTGAGCGCAGCGAAGGACCCCTAGGGTGCCGAGATCGGCAAAGTGCTACAAGCTTTCTGGCAGGGGAGCTTCGTGGCAAGAAAATTGGAAAGAGTCGGGTAAGGTCGAGTGTACAGGGGGCCTTCCCCTTCGCTTGCTCAGGGTCAGGATGACAGTTCTAAATAAGGATGTTTTCGGAAAGTAAATCATGACCTCCGTCCGAATCGACAAATGGCTTTGGGCCGCCAGGTTCTTCAAAACCCGCGCCCTCGGCTCGCGCGCCTGTGATATCGGCAGGATTCAGTTCAACAGCCAGCCCGCCAAGCCCGCGCGCGAGGTTCGCATCGGAGACATGCTACGAATCACCAACGAAGGCGGAGACTTTCAGGTGGAAGTCCTGCTTCTCAGCGAGACGCGCGGCCCAGCTTCGGTGGCACAAACGCTTTACCGCGAGACGGAGGCGAGCCAGGAGCTGCGCCTGAAGGTGGCAGCAGAGCGCAAGGCGCAGATGCAGTTCGAAGAGTTACCCGCAGGCAGACCCTCCAAACGTGATCGCCGAAAAATCATCCAGTTCCGGGGACGGATCGAGAGTGAATGACGGGCCACAATGAAATGCTCGTGTGGGCCGCCAGCCAATTGAAAAACCGCAAATTTGCCAAGAAAAAACTCGCCCGCGATTCCGGCGTACTCTATTGCTTCTTCGCTTCACCCGGTTTAGCAGCCTGGCGCGGATCGTCTGCCGGATGAATGTACTTAATTTCCCACGGACCTGTTCCATGTAGCTGGATCACCGTTTCGCCCTTGGCCATCGCATAGTGATGCATGGTCGGTTC
Source organism: Acidobacteriaceae bacterium (assembly GCA_043746935.1). Classification (GTDB taxonomy): domain Bacteria; phylum Acidobacteriota; class Terriglobia; order Terriglobales; family Acidobacteriaceae; genus JANXUC01. The sequence continues at coordinate 8,526 of JAYTQD010000394.1, forward strand.
AAGATATGCGAAGCTCCCAGGTGCGAATTCGCTCATCTTTCCCGTGTCAAAACTATCACCCATGCCTACCTTGAAGGCCCCCGAAATTACCGTCACGTGCTCGCGGCGAGCATGGTGGTGTGGCGGAATCTTGTATCCGTCTGGCATCTTCAAACGCATGGTGTAGGCACCCGGCGCCATTGGATTGCCTTCCAGAACGGACAATTCAGCTCCGGGAGGTAGAGCATTGGGGGCCGGACCCCAGTGGATCGCGTCGGGCGTGTAGGTTTTTACTTGCTCGACTGGTTTCTGTGCGAAAAGAGTTAGGGCAGCAGCAAACAAGAGCAGCATCGTTCCAATTTGTCTCATTGATTTTCCTCCTGGTTTTTGTTCAAGGTTTATGGGCGAACAAGTTAGCTCCACGAACGCCGTACTTCCTGGCCGTGTTTTCTTTCGTGGTGCCACGAAAGCAGTCGAAGTGGGCCGTTACGCGTACATCCTCAAATCCCAGGTCGCTCAAGAACGAGACGAGCTCTGCCTCCGGCAGAGCACCGGCGATTCAACCAGTCCACAGATCAATGTTGCGGCGAACGTCTTCGCCGAAGTCCGCCTCGACCACTATGTCAGCAAGCTGGAGCCGTCCGCCGGGGCGTAATACACGGCGGATCTCGGTGAACGCTTTGTCTTTTTCAGGGACGAGGTTGAGCACGCCGTTGGAAATAACTACATCGACGCTGGCATCTGGCAGCGGGAGAGTGGTGGCATCTCCAGGGCGCACTTCTACGTTAGTTAGACCGGCGGCGACTGCCGAGGCGCGTGCTCGATCCCGCATGGTTTCGGTCATGTCGATGCCGATCGCGCGGCCGCTAGGACCAACTCGGCGGGCAGCCAGCAGCAGATCCGTCCCGGCACCGCAACCGATATCCAGAACCGTTTCGCCCTGAACAATCGGAGCAATCATATGCGGGTTCGCTATCCCGGCGAACGAGGCCGTGCATTCCTTCGGCAAAGCGGCTAACTCGTCCCGGTCGTAACCGAGGAAGTCCACAGCGTACGCGGAACCGCGGTGGAAATGGA
>JAYTQD010000395.1:0-3594 GCA_043746935.1 Acidobacteriaceae bacterium
CGCGGGAAGGCATAGAACGCTCCACGTGGCGCAACGCAACTCACGCGCGGATTCGACTGGCACCACTGTACTGTTACATCCCGCCGCGAACGCATACGCGCGCGAACGTCGATCAGGTGATCTTGCGGGCCTTCCAGCGCGGCCTTGATGGCGTACTGCATGGGCTGGTTGGCGGAGAGCCGCGAGCGCAGCAGCTTGTGGATGCCCTCGATGTAGGGCTTGAGCGCCGCGGCGTCGCCGCTGGCTATGCCCCAACCAATGCGCCAGCCCGGCGCGAGATAATTCTTGGAAAGTCCTCCGAAGGTAATGCAGGGAACATCGGGCGCAATGCTGGCGAAGGCGACGTGCTCTTCGCCGTCGTCGAGAATCAGCTTGTCGTAAATTTCGTCGGCAAAGACAACGAGATTGTGTTCGCGGGCCAGCTCGGCAATTTCTTCCAGCTTTCGTCGCGAGTAGAGTGCTCCCGTCGGATTATTGGGGTTGATGAGCACGATGCCGCGCGTCCGCGGTGTGATCTTTTTGCGGATGTCGTCGAGATCAGGCTGCCACGCGTCGTCTTCATTCAGATCGTAAAGATTGAGCGGGATCTCGATCTTGGCCAGCACGGCGGAATAGAGAGGATAGTCCGGGCACGGCGTGAGGATATTTTCGCCGGGATTGAGCAGTGCCGTGAGGCAAAGATCGACGGTTTCGCTTACGCCCTGTGTAACGAACACACTCTGCACGCTGGTGATTTTCTTGCGCGCGGCTTCGTGGCGGATGGCGGCAAGAGCTTCGTCGATTCCCAGTGAAGCGGCGTATCCGTTTTTGCCGTCGCGCATGGCCTTATGCACGGCTTCGATCATGTGCGCTGGCGTGGCGAAGTCGAAACTCAGCGGGTCGCCGATGTTGAGCGGAAGAATCTTGTGGCCGTCACGGGTGAGCTGGTCGGCGAGAACCGCCATGTCCCGAATGGCGTAGCGAACCTTTTCCAGGCGCTGGGCGGCGGTGATGTCGTGGGCGTGCGTGGTGGGCATAGGTCGAACCCCTAGCAGATATTGTACGGGACTAGGCTTGCGGAGGCGGAGGTTTTCATTGTGTGGATCGCATTTCGGCGGCTAATTCTTCAATCGTCCGCTCCGGCAAGAAGTAGATGGCCGGAATCAAAAGAAAAATAAAAAACGACAACGAGATGTGAACAAAAGCCAAAGGCACAGACGCGGCGTAGAGTAGGTTCGACCAAATATTCTTGCGCAGAGAGCGGCGGTTTTGTTCCTGGACGTGAGCGGTGATGTGACCGCGATGACCGTGCGAGATGGCGATCCGCAGCAGTGTGAAAGCCACAGTTGCGAGGGTCAGCACGAGTCCGTAAGCGGCGACGGCAAGCGGCGACGGCAAGCGGCGTTCCGTGTGTTTGTCCCATGAAGGCGGTCACGAACGGAATCAATGACATCCAGAACAGTAAGTTGTTATTCGCCCAGAGCAACACAGCCGTGGGGTGTTTAGCCAAATGCATCATGTGGTGGTGATTCACCCACATGATGGCAATGATGAGAAAACTTAACGCATAGCTCAGCAGGGTAGGGAGCACGGCTTTCAGCGCGGGCAGAGTTGCGCTTGCGGGGATCTTCAATTCCAGCACCATGACTGTAAGGATGATGGCGATGACGCCGTCGCTGAAGGCTTCGATGCGGTTGGTGCCCATGGTTTGCATGAAATTAAAGATGCAATCGTGTCCAACGCAATTGTAACGGCAAGGGGCAAATAAAAAGGAAAGAGGGAGACTTGATGGCGATGCACAAGAAGAAAATGTGGGACGAAGGCTCGGGCAAATTAAAAGAAGCCCCCGTCTTGCCTCGCCTAGTAAGGTGAGGTCGGACGGGGGGCAGGCAATGACCAGTGCGCTCCGGGCAAGAGAGCTACCTAGCGATCAAACCGCTAGAGGAAGAGGGTATCCCGGGCGCTTGAATCAGTGGAGTCAGAGAGCCGTCAAGTGTAATGGTGAATCCCTGAAGATTACCCGTTCCTGGAGTTAGAACGTAGAGGTAGCGGTTGTCATTGCTGATGGCTGCGTCGAGGGGTTTGCTGCCAGCGCCTGTGTCTGCGGCGAGTCCATTAGCGTTCAAGAGTTGCAGGCCTCCGCCAAAACCGACTGCGTAGCCTGATACGTTGCCGCTGGCAGTGTTGGTCGTGTAAGCAAATCTGCCGTCGGTGGTGAGCACGACCCAGCACGGGGCGCTTTGGTTGTCGGGCGCTAGGGCGGTCAAGGTGGTTAGCGTCCGGTCTGAGACCCTATACGAAGAAAGTGCTCCTGCTCCGGCGGCTCCGCCGAATGCGTCGGAGACAAAGACCTGATTCCGTTTGCCGAACGCGAAGCCAAATGGCGTTTGGCCTTGCGAAGCAACGACGAACGGGCCATGGGCGATTCCGTCGTCATCTATGCGGAACAGATCAATGTTGTTGGTTGCTTTTTCGGCCACCAGCAAAACGTCGCCATCGGTGTTGAAGCTGATTTGCGCGGGGCCGACGGATGGTGCGCTTAGGGGAAGGCCGCTGACGATGCGTCGCAACCGTCCGTTTCGACCGACAACGAAGCCAGAGATGCCATCACTCGCGCCCACAGCCGCGCCGTTGTTGAGAACGTACAACATGTTGTGACAGACGGTGAGGCTGATCGGCTGGCGTCCACCGGAAGGAACAACGCTGACGAGGCTCAGGTCATTGTCGCCGATGCGAAAGACTGAGATGGAATCGCTACCCGCGTTGACCGCGAATAAGAAACGATTCGCGGCGTCGATGGCGAGAGCGCCCTGATTGCCCAGGCCTTTTCCCGTCCCAGTTCCGCCGGTGGAGAAAGCGACGGCAGGAGAGAGTGCGCCGTCGGGAGTGCGAGTAAATACCAGAACCTGGTTATCGGTGGAGGCGTTACTTAGGGAGTAGACTGCTCCGGCAGCGGCGAACGCTGGAGCGGTAATCATTGCAATCACAGTGCTCAATACGAGTGTGTAACCCAATCTCAGTTTCATAAATCTATCCTTTCGGGCGTTTGTTGGTTCGGATCGTGTTAGGTTCAGATCGTGTTAAGTTGGGATCAGAGGACGGATCGCCTCTGCCATTTGAGGAGAGCGCGGTTCAGGCAACACGCACATGTGTGCCCTTGAGGGATATGTCGAACTCGAACTTGAAATCCCCCTCGCAATTTTTTGGGAGGGGAAGAATCGGCCAGAAGAGCACGTTGGGACTTCTTAGAGTAGTGCTTGGTTTGGGAATGATGGGTGTAGGGCTCGCAGTATCAGCGCACGCCCAGACCTATGTGGGCGCGCTTGGTGGTGTCGCCACACTATCCGGGGACGCCAAGTCGGTGCTCAGTCCGGGCGGTTCAAGTTTTTCGTCGTATAGTCCTCGAAATGGGTTTGCGCTTGAGATGCTAGTGGGGCGGCACCTTTCCGACTCTGTGAGCGTGCAGGCGGAGTACCGATGGAATCGGAATTCGATGGCAGTGACTTCCGGGGCGTTTGCGGCGGGGACGCAGGAAGGCTATCAAGAAATACGGAACAGCTTGCAGCAGGGCGTTGTGGCGGATGTTTTGGTGTATGTCCGGAGGCGTGACAGCAG
>JAYTQD010000396.1:0-3593 GCA_043746935.1 Acidobacteriaceae bacterium
CTTGAACGCCAGCACTTCCCCAATGGGAATCATCGCCGAAACCAGCACCGCCCAGCGCCACGGGCGCTCCGGCCGCAGGAACGCCAGAAACATGGCAAACGCCGTTACCATCACGGCGGTCAGCATGAGGTCTTCGATGCGCACGTTGACGTACCCCGTCGCCGCGCCCATCAGCACGGCGAAAACGTAAACAAAGATGCTCGACGGCTCTGCTCTCTTATCGGACAAGAATCGCGTTCTCCCCTTGCAGATGGGTGCCCCGTCCTTGTCGCGGTTTTTTCTCTTGCGACAGGGCGGGGCTTTTCGGCACCGCTTCAACTTGCGGAAACCAAACGACTGTAATTCTCAGCTTGAGGCATTTCACCAAGGCGACACGGAGAAGATCTTTCCGCGGGTTTTCTCCGTGTCTCAGTGTCTCCGTGGTGAATTGTCTTTAGCTTCGAATCGCAGAAAATCTCAGTACTTATAAAACCCCCGCCCCGACTTCCGCCCCAGCCACCCGGCATCCACCATCTTGATCAGCAGCGGACACGGACGATACTTTGGGTCGCCCAGCCCATCGAGCAACACGCGCATAATGTCGAGGCAAACATCGAGACCTATGAAGTCGGCGAGCGTTAAAGGCCCCATGGGATGTGCCATCCCCAGCTTGAAGACTTCATCCACCGCCTCCGGCGTGGCCACACCTTCCATGACGGTAAACATGGCTTCGTTCAACAACGGCATGAGCACGCGGTTCGAAACAAAGCCCGGCGCGTCGTTCACCTCCACCGGCGTCTTGTCGAGCTTCACGGAAAGATCCCGCACCGCCTCAAACGTTTCCTGCGACGTTGCCAAGCCGCGAATCACTTCCACCAGCTTCATCACCGGCACCGGATTGAAGAAGTGCATCCCCACCACTTTGTCCGGACGCTTCGTCAGCGCTCCCAGCTTGGTAATCGAAATCGAAGACGTATTCGACGCCAAAATCACGTCCGGGCGGCACGCCGCATCGAGGTCGCGAAAAATCTGTGACTTGATCTCAAACTTCTCCGTCGCCGCTTCCACAATCAAATCGCACACCGCCAATTTCACCCGGTCCGTGGTCGCTGTAATGCGCCCCAGCGTCGCGGCCTTATCTTCGGCGGAGATTTTATTCTTCGCCACCTCGCGATCCAAATTCTTGCCAATGATCTCCAACGCCCGCTCCACAAACCGCTGTTCCACATCGCACAACGTCACGCTGTAACCCGCCCGCGCGAAGACGTGAGCAATACCGTTGCCCATTGTCCCCGCACCCAAAATTCCCGCTCGCTTGATCTTCGTAGCTTCAATCTGCATAAGAGTAATACCTGTCAGGAAAACAGTGCCGAAAAAACAGCGAAAGACAACTCACGAGTTTACCACCGCCACCCCACCCAACCGGGCGGTCGGGACCGCCCATCGGCCCGCGCTTCTTTCAGGCAACTTTCAGTTTCGTCAAAAACAGTAACTTCCCCACGCGACACCCATACATCACTTGGGGCAAATCCCGGCATCTGATGTAACCAGTACCGGGAATCTGGCTGTAGCCGCAGAGCCGGGCAGGAGGACACCATGTTCCATAAACACAAATATAGCTTGATGGGCTTGACCGTGCTGGCAACGTTGTTCCTCGGCGGGCTCGCCGTGGCGCAGGATCGCGACCATGACCGCGACCGTGACAAAGATCGTGACGACCGCTGGGGATATCAGGACCGTGATCGAGATCGGGATGAAGACCAGGATCGGGATCGAGGTTGGAATCGAGATCGCGACAGAGACAGAGACAGAGACCAAGACGCCTACCGCAACGACCGTGGCTTCTTCCGCGGCGGCGACATAGCCCGCGACTGGGGCTCGCGCGACGGCTTCGATGCGGCCCGCGGCGACTCGCGCGCCCGCAAGTCCTTCAACTCCTCGCCGCGGGGACGCTACAAGCACTCCGATCGCGGCTACCAGCGCTACTTCGGCGACAAGCGCGAATACCAGGAGCAGTACGCCCGCGCCTACCGCGAAAGCTACGAACGCGCCTGGGAGCACGGAGGCTGGCGCCGCTAAGCCAACGCCAACAATAAAGAGCCGCCGGAAATCACTCCGGCGGCTTTTCATTTTCAAGAGCTGTTTTGAAGCTTGTCATCCCGACGACCAGGAGAGCCTGCCCTGAGCTTGCCGATGGGGATCTGCTCTCGCATAGCCCCGCTAACTCCTTTGTATTCAATGCATCGCTCGATTTGTTAAAATAGAAGCTACCCGGTTATCCCAAATCCGTCAGGTTCCGTCCACAATAGGGCTGGCCCTCAGCGTTCTGACGATTCCGGCGGCGACTTTGCATCAAACAGTATTGCGTCCAATCTACTAAACGAGCGAACCATACAATGTCTGTTCCCCTACGTCAGGCCTGGACTGTAGCTTCCTATGTAATGCGACAAAAGCTTGCTGGCCGCAAGCGCTATCCTTTTGTGCTGATGCTGGAACCCTTGTTCCGCTGCAATTTGGCGTGCGCGGGCTGCGGCAAGATTCAGTATCCGGCGCACATTCTAAAAAAAGAACTCACTCCGGAAGAGTGTTTTAAGGCGGTGGATGAGTGCGGGGCGCCTACCGTGTCCATTCCTGGCGGCGAGCCGTTGATGCACTCGCAGATCGACAAAATTGTTGAAGGGCTGGTCGCGCGCAAGAAATATATTTATCTGTGCACGAATGCGTTGCTCTTGAAAGAAAAGCTGCATTTGTTTAAGCCCAGCACCTACCTGTCGTTTTCTGTGCACATGGATGGGCAGCGCGAGCATCATGATCTTTCTGTCTGCCGCGAGGGTGGATACGACAAGGCGGTTGAAGGGATTCAAGAGGCTCTGCGCCAGGGTTTCCGCGTCACCACCAACACCACGCTCTTCGACGGCGCGGATCCCAATAGCGTGCGCGATTTCTTTGATGACATGATGAAGCTCGGCGTCGAGGGCATGATGCTTTCGCCCGGGTACTCGTACGACAAAGCTCCCGACCAGAAGCATTTCCTCGGCCGAGCGAGAACGCGCCGCCTGTTCCGCGGCATTCTTTCCAACCGCAAAAAAGAATGGCAGTTCAACATGTCGCCGCTGTTTTTGGAATTCCTGATGGGCAAGCGCGACTACGCCTGCACGCCGTGGGGCATGCCCACCTACAACATTTTCGGCTGGCAGAAGCCTTGTTACCTGCTGCAAGACGGCTACGCCGACACCTTCGCCGAGCTCATGGCCTCGACGGAATGGGAAAACTACGGGACGGAATCCGGAAACCCCAAGTGCGCTAATTGCATGGTGCATAGCGGCTATGAAGCGACTTCAGTCAATGACATCTTCGGTTCCATTCGAGGAATTTTTGCTGCCGCCAAAGCTACGATATTCTCAACTTACTCCGACGCTGGCGCCATGAAGCTTTTGCAAGAAGACACGGCGCCCGTGCATTCCAAGAATCCGCTAGTGCAGCTACAAACGAAACCTTCGCTGGAAGAGACGCGCGCATGAGCGGCACCGAGCACGTCAACCGCACTGCGCTGGATGTAGATACTTTAGAAGTCGTCCCCGGCTTCGTCCACGAAGCCATCGAAGGCTGGGTTC